>NZ_SSDQ01000173.1:0-123992 GCF_004794315.1 Microbacterium sp. PF5
GCACGGCGGGCGGCCGTGCGTCCGTCGCCGGTGTCGTCCCGCTCCTCCTCCGCCGCGATGTCGGCACCGTCGGCGTGTCCGGTGGTGACGAGCGCGGTCAGCAGCTGCCACCGCAGGTCGGGATCGATCACGAGACCGTCCGGACCCCGGCCGTCGAGCATGTCGCGCAGGTCGGCGTGGTGCACATCGTCGAACGCCGAGGCCGTCGCCAGCGCGCGCGCCCACGACAGCTGCGCGTCACTTCCCGCCTCCGCGGCCTGCAGCGCCGACCAGGCGGCCTCCGTCCAGGCGCGCTGCTCCTCGACCCGGCGTTCGTCGGCCACGAAGTGGCGCACGGTGAACGCGGCGTTCTGGATCGCCGCCCCCAACAGTCCGCCGTTCGGCTCGGCCGGGGCGTGAGCACGGGCGATGCGCAGGAAGCGTCCCGCATCGAGCTCACCGTCGCGGGTCGCGTTCCACAGCGACGACCACACCAGCGCCCGCGCCAGGGGGTCCTCGATGGCCGAGAGCGACTCCTCCGCGGTCGCCAGCGAGCGGTCGTCCATCCTCGCCTTCGCGTAGGTGAGGTCGTCGTCGTTCAGGAGCACGAGGTCCGCTTCGGGGACGTCGAGCTCGACCCGCTCGCCGGGAAGGTCGAGCTCCCGCTGCTCGCGGCGGACGATCCGACCGTCGACCCGGTCGTAGAAGCCGATGCGGAGGCGATGCGGACGGGTCCCGCTCTGCACGAGGGTGCGGCGGCCGTCGTCGTCCGCCTCGATCCACAGCGTCGAGACCCCGGTGGTCTGCAACCACGCCGCCGCCCAGTCGCTCATGTCGCGCCCGGACGCCTCGCTCAGCACCACGAGGAAGTCGTCGAGCGTGGTGTTGCCGAAGGCGTTCGCCGCGAAGTAGCGTCGCGCGCCCTCGAAAAACGCCTCGTCGCCGACGTAGGCGACCAGCTGCTTCAGCACCGAGGCACCCTTGGCGTACGTGATGCCGTCGAAGTTGAGCTTCGCCGCCTCGAGATCGGGGATGTCGGCCACGATCGGGTGCGTCGTCGGCAGCTGATCCTGCTGATATGCCCACGACTTGCGCCGCATCGCGAACGTGACCCAGGCGTCGTGGAAGCGCGTCGCCACCGCGGACGCGTGCGAGCCCATGTAGTCGGCGAACGACTCCTTGAGCCACAGGTCGTCCCACCAGGTCATGGTCACGAGGTCGCCGAACCACATGTGAGCCATCTCGTGCAGGATCGTGTTGGCCCTGGCCGCCCGCTGTGCGTCGGTGGCGGCACCGCGCGAGAGGTAGGACTCGGTGAAGGTCACCAGCCCGGGGTTCTCCATCGCGCCGAGGTTGTACTCGGGTACGAAGAGCTGGTCGTACTTGCCCCAGGGGTACGGATAGGCGAAGGCCTCGGTGAAGAAGTCGAGCCCCTGCCGCGTGACCTCCAGGATCTCGTCCGACTCGAGGTGCTCGGCCAGCGAGCGTCGCACGAACAGTCCGAGGGCGATGCGCTGCTCGTCGCGCGTCCACTCCCCGTCCACGCGGGTGTACGGTCCCGCGGCCACCGCGGTGATGTAGCTGGAGATCGGCAGCGTAGGGGCGAACTCCACGCGCTGCACGCCCACGCCGAGGTCCACATGGGCGGGCGACTGGTTGGACAGCACTTCCCACCCCGACGGCGCATCGACCACGAAGGTGTACTCGGCCTTGAGGTCGGGCTGCTCGAAGCACGCCATCACGCGGCGGGCGTCCGCCGGCTCGTACTGCGTGTACAGGTAGGTGCGGTCGTCGGCGGGGTCGTGGAAGCGGTGCAGCCCCTCCCCCGAGCGGCTGTAAGCGCCGACCGCCTCGACCCGCACCACGTTGGACGGTGCCAGACCGGTGATCGCGATCCGTGCTCCGTCGTAGTCGACCTCGCGCTCCTCGCCGTTCACCTCGACGCGGCGCACCTCCTCGCCGATGAAGTCGAGCCAGGTCGCGTCGGTCGTCGCGTCGAACTCCAGCGTGGTCGCGGTGGGGAATCCGGTGCGGGCCCGCTCCGGCGCTCCGGTCAGGTCGAGCTCGACGCGGATGCGGTGGAGGGTGACGGCCGCGGATCGCGCGGCGGTCTCCTCGCGGGTCAGGTTGGCGGTGTCCACCCTTCCATCCTGGCATCCTGGAGCCGTTCGCACGGCCTCGGCGAGGTTCAGACCTGGACGAGCCGATGCCCCCGGTTCCGCGGAGAGCCCCCGGGACGCGGCCTGCCGGGCCGACGCGACGGCCTCGTCGCCGCGCGACCGGGTCCCGGCCGCGGTACGCGGCGTCAAGACGCGCGCGCAGTGCTGGCCGGTGGTCGCGGCCGTGCTCACGCGGCTCGTGCCGCTGCTGATCGCCGCCCTCTGCTCGTCCCTCGCCGGTTGATCTTGCGGGAGGTCTCGGGACCGCCGAGGAGGCGACGGATCGCGGTCTCGGGGGTCACGTCGAGGTCGAGGGTGCGTCCGCGAGCGTACTGCCGGAACACCCGCGGGTCGATGTAACTGTTGCGGGCGACGGCGGTCGTGTTCCCGAGCGCGGTCGCGGCGGCCTGCACGGCCAGCCGCTCGGCCTGAGCGCGCTGACCCTTGCGGTCGAGGGCCCCGATGCGGGCGAGGGCGTCGGCGGCGATGATCGTGCCGTGCAGCGTGCGGAAGTCCTTCGCCGTGAAGCTCGCCCCCAACACGTCCTTGAGGTACGCGTTCACCTCCGCGGGGGTGATCTTCACACGCCTCCTCCCCTTGCGGTACGCGAGCAGGAACGCATTCGAGGCTCCCGCCGCGAAGTCCGTGAGCGCCTCCGCGAGGGCCTCGTCGGTGATCTCGATCGAGGCGGTGCGACCGCTCTTGGCGGGGAACGACAGTGCGACGTCGCGGCCGCTGAGGCGCACGTCGCGGCGCCTCAGCGTGGTCAGTCCACGGCTGCCGTGACGCGCGAGGTACCGCTCGGATCCGATGCGCAGGGCCGCGTCGTCGAGCAGTCGGAACGCGATCGCGAGGGCCCTGTCCTTGGTCTGCCCCTCTTCGCGCAGCGCCCTGGTCACCTGCGCCCTCGCGCTCGGGAGCGCGGAGGCCAGATCGAGGGCGCGCACGAACTTCCGGCGGTCGCGGGAGACGCGCCACAGCGGGTGGTAGAGGTACTGCTTGCGGTCGGCCTGGTCGATGCCGACGGCCTGGATATGCGCGAGCGGGTCGGCCGCGATCCACACGTCGCGCCACGCGGGCGGGATGACCAGGTCGTTGATGCGCTCCCGGTCGGCCTCGGGCGCCGGTGCGCCGGTCGGGTCGACGTAGCGGAACCCGGAACCCGACCGCTGTCGACGGAACCCCGGGTCGACGCCCGGCACCACCCTGATCAGCCGCGCCATCCCTGCTCCTCCCGCCGTCGTCGTTCCGGTCCCCTGAACCCTGCCTCGGGTGCGACCGGACGAAAAGGGAGTGGCGCGTCACCCGGCCGAGGTGCTATCCGCTTGCGGATCCTTCGCGAAGACGGATCGCATGTGGTCGCTGGTGAGGAAGTCGGCGATGCCGATCATGATGAGGCTGAACACGATCTGCTCGGTCACCATCCACACCGGGTACAGCCCGGGGATGGCGGCCATGACGAGCGTGATGACCGGGAAGATTTGCGCGAAGAGGCGCAGGCGCTGGTAGGCCCAGCGCCAACCACGACGGGCCCGCCAGGCGAAGTAGAACAGGGTCGCCGTCATCGCCAGCACGATGAGCGTGCGCATCCACACGGCGAACGGCACCCTCTCGCCGTCGACGGCGAGGATCAGCGCGACGACGACGGCGCCGACCCCGAGCACCAGTTCCGCGACCAGCAGCCAGAGAATCCAGGTGAAGGCGCGCACGGTCTTCGGATGCGTGCGTCCGGCCTCGCTGATCGCGACGCCGGCCTGCCGCCCGCCGGCGATCCGATCGAGGCGGAGGAAGAGCGATTCGAGTGCCATGCTCCGGAGCCTAGACCGCGGCCTCGCCCGCGACCTCCTCCGTTCGATGGAGGGGGACGCCGTTCGCCTCCGAAGGCACCACGCGCTCGAGCACGAGAGCCAGCACGCCCACCGCCAGACTTCCGGCCACCATCACGCCGATGAACCAGCCCTGCGCCCCCGCGCCGAGCAGCAGACCGGCCACCAACGGCCCGGTGATCGCTCCACCCTGGAACGCCGCCGAGTTGATCGCGTTGTAGCGGCCCCGGGTGCGGTCGGTGGCGAGGTCGTTGTAGATCGCGGGCACCGTCGGCTGCAGCATCGTCTCCCCGAATGCGAACACCCCCATGAACGCGATCACCCCGATCGCGGCCGCGAGCGAGTCGGGCAGCAGCCCCGCAGCTCCGAGCGCGACCCAGGACAGGGCCCAGATGAGCGCCATCACCTGCATCACCCGCGTGCGACGCTTGCCGGAGATCAGCCGGAGCACCGCGAACTGCAGCAGCACGATCACCGCGGTGTTCACGGCGAAGGAGACGCCGACCACCTGTGTCGACACCTCTGCCACCTGTCGCGCGAACGCCGGGAAGCCGGCCTCCAGCTGTCCGTAGCCGATGAAGACGGAGAGGAAGGTGAGCAGCGTCAGCCACAGCACCGCGGGCCGGCGCACGATCTCGCGGTAGCCACCCGCCGTCTCGTCGGCCGGGTCGTGGTCGGGCTGCGTGCGCACACGTCGCAGCGGCCCGAGGAGCAGCGCGAGCGGGATGAGACTGGTCGCCGCGTCGATGAGGAAGATCGTGGTGAAGGTCGCGGGATCGTCGACGTTCACGAAGAAGCCGCCGACGATGCCGCCGACGCCGATGCCCAGGTTCACCAGCGCGAAGTTCACGCCGAAGTACTGCTGGCGGAGCTCACCCTCGACCACCGAGGCGATCAGGGCGTTGAACCCCGGCCAGGAGACGCCGAAGTTCACGCCGATCAGCACGACGGCCACGGTGGCCACGGCAGGGTGCGTCGCGTACGCCAAGAGCGTGCACCCCGCGATCATCGCCAGCAGCCCCGTGATCAGCACGCGGCGGGCACCGAAGCGATCGATGAGCGTGCCTCCCGGACCGGTCACGACGAGCCCGGTGATGGCGATCAGGCTCATCAGCGCACCCGAGAGCCCCAGGTCGAACCCGCGGACCTCGTGCAGGTAGATGATCGTGAACGGCAACGTCATGCCCCGCCCGAGCGTCTGGATGGCGACGGTGGACAGCAGCCAGCGCCCTTCGGTGGGCAGCGCTTTCCAGAAGGAGCTCATTCCGATCACCTCGGTAGTGTTCCAGGGTCTTCCGACATCGGCCGCGCGGCCTGCCGATCCGGCGCCGAACCGATATTCTGCGACCATGCCGCTGTCATACGAGGAGTTCCGATCGTCCCTGCTGAGCGACGAGGGGCTGCAGGCCCTCGGCCTCCCGCTGACCGCCGCCGAGGCCCAGCGCGTGCAGGCCGACGACCAGGCGAGCCGCAGCTGGTACGACTACTGGCTCACCGTCAGCGGCCAGGCCACGCCGCCCGCCGCGACCGTCGCCGCGACGATGCCCCTGGGCGGCCATGACCTCCCCACGTCCGCGCCGACCGCGTACCCCGCGGCGTACGGCGCGACCACCGAGGCGTACGCGACCGGCGCCGCTCCGTTCGCCACCCCGCCGCTCGACCCGAACGCCCCGCCCGCCGACGGCACCGGCCGCAAGAGTCGTGCGGGGCTCTGGATCGCGCTGTCGATCGTCGGCGCCCTGCTGCTCATCGCCGCGATCGTCACGGTCTACGCCGTGGTCACGGCGCGCCACTGGACCAAGGTCGACGTGCCGGAGAAGCCCGAGACCTTCCACAGCGAGGAGTACGAGACCGGCGCCTACCTCGTCGCCGACGACGGGGTGAGCCCGTGCTACGTCGACCAGGACTGGACCGACTGCATCGCCGCGATGGAGGCCCAGTACGCGGGGGCGTGCGCCGGCGTGGAACTGGTGCCGACCGCGGCCGACCTGTGCGCACAGCACCGCGCCGAGATCGACCGGATGATCGCGGAGGATGTCGACGGCACGTACGTCGCCTCCCTGGGCGACTTCGGACACCTCACCCGCACGCCGGAGACCGCGACCCGCCAGGTATCCAACGACGACTACGAGCCCGCCGTGACCCACGAGGCCGTCTGCTACCTGGGCTTCCTCGGGGAGTGCGAGTAGCGGGGAGCACGGTTCGGTCGCGTTGGCGTCCTCATATGCGGACACCCCGACAGATCTGACGTACCCTCACTCCGTCGGGAGCGGCCCATGCTCCCGGGTCACTGAGGAGCACTGATGCACGCCTTCTATCGCGAAACCCGCCGCGTCGCGGCTTCCGTCCTCGCCGGAGCGCAGCTCTACTTCGCGGTCTGGAACGCGGCGAACCACCACGGCGTCGCCGCCGTGCTGACCACCGGGGCACCACTGATCGCCGCGGCGCTGCTCCTGGCCGCCGTCTTCGTCAGGAAGCGCGGTCCCCTCGACATCCTCGCCTTTTTGGTGTCCGCACTTGCCGCCGCGGTGTGCTGGGGCGCCTCGACGGTCACGCCCGACATCCTGACCTATCTCCCCGCCGTCGCCGCATCGATCGCGTTCGCCACCATCGCCCTGGTGCTCCGCGCGGAGCGGACGGGCCCGCCGGCGAACACCCCGTAGCGTGCCCGCCCTCGCCCGAGAACGACAGAAGCCCGGAGCCGCATTCCTGCGGATTTCCGGGCTTCTGTGAAGTGCTGGGGTACCTGGACTCGAACCAAGAACAACTGAACCAGAATCAGCCGTGTTGCCAATTACACCATACCCCAAGGGCGAAACCAGAGCCTCGCACCGAGAGTCAAGCTTACCCGAGCGGCGACCGATCGCCAAAACCACCGGCGTGTGCCGCCGCTCGGGCGCGTCGCGGCTCAGTCGGCCAGGAACGCGGCCAGGGCGCGCAGTCGCCGCAGCGACTCGTCCTTGCCGAGCAGCTCCATCGACTCGAACAGCGGCGGCGAGACGCGGCGCCCGGTGATGGCGACGCGCGGCGGCCCGTAGGCCACGCGGGGCTTGAGCCCGAGCTCGTCCACGAGCGCCGTCGACAGGGCCTCCTGGACCTTCTCCGGGGTGAAGTCCTGCACGGGCTCGAGCGCGGCGACGCAGGCCTCGAGCACCTCCGCGGCGTTCGCCGGCAGACCCTTGAGGGCGTCCGCGTCGTATGACACCTCGTCGCGGAAGAGGAAACCGAGCATGCCCGGCACCTCACCCAGCAGCTGCACCCGCTCCTGCACGAGCGGCGCGGCGCGGAAGGCCAGCACGAGCTGCTCGTGGGTCGGCTCGTCGAACAGGCCGGCCGCGGCGAGGTACGGCACCGAGCGCTCGGCGAAGTCCTTCACGTCGAGCATGCGGATGTGGTCGCCATTGATCGACTCCGCCTTCTTCTGGTCGAAGCGGGCCGGATTCGGGTTCACGTTCTCGATGTCGAACGCGGCGATGAACTCGTCGAGCGAGAACACGTCACGGTCGGGGCCGATCGACCAGCCCAGCAGCGCCAGGTAGTTCAGCAGCCCCTCGTGGATGAAGCCGCGCTCCCGGTGCAGGAAGAGGTCGGCCTGGGGGTCGCGCTTGGAGAGCTTCTTCGTGCCCGTCTCCCCCAGCACCAGCGGCATGTGCGCGAAGCGTGGGACGAACGTCGTCACCCCGGCGTCGATCAGCGCGGCATAGAGCGACAGCTGACGGGCGGTGGAGGGCATGAGGTCCTCGCCGCGCAGCACGTGGGTGATGCCCATCAGCGCATCGTCGACCGGGTTCACGAAGGTGTACAGCGGCACGCCGTTCGGACGCACGACCACGAAGTCGGGGAACGATCCGGCCGGGAAGGTGACCTCGCCGCGGATGAGGTCGACGTACGTGAGGTCCTCGTCCGGCACCCGCAGGCGCAGGGCCGGCTGGCGACCCTCCGCGCGGAACGCCGCCTTCTGCTCATCCGTGAGGTCGCGGTCCAAGTTGTCGTAGCCGAGCTGCTTCGCCCGACCGTTGGCCTCGTTGCGGGCGTCGATCTCCTCCGCCGTCGAGTAGCTCTCGTAGAGCGCGCCCGTCGCGAGCAGCTTGTCGATCACTCCGCGATAGATGTCGTGCCGCTCGGACTGGCGGTACGGTGCGTGGGGACCGCCCACCTCGACGCCCTCGTCCCAGTCGATCTCAAGCCAGGTGAGCGCGTCGACCAGCTGACGGAAGCTCTCCTCGCTGTCCCGCGCGGCGTCGGTGTCCTCGATGCGGAACACCATCTTCCCGCCGTTGTGGCGCGCGTACGCCCAGTTGTACAGAGCCGTGCGGACCATGCCGACGTGCGGCAGCCCCGTCGGAGAGGGGCAGAAGCGGACGCGGATGTCGGCGCCGCTGGCGGTCGTGGTGAGGGGGTGAGGAGTAGCCATAGCCTTTCGATTCTACGGGTGCGCGGGGCTCAGCCCGCGGCGCTCGCTCAGCCTCCCGGGCAGTCGCAGTCGCCTCCGCTGTGGCACTGGCAGATCGGTGGCGGGTAGTCCGCCGCCGTCACCGACTCCCGAACGTCGAGCTCGGTGAAGGGGACGACCTCGTCGTACCTGTCCGCGTCCGGGATGTCTCCGCACACGCCGTCCTCCGCACGGATCTCGGCGGCGGCCTGCGGGAAGACGAAGTCGACGCACGTCGCGGCGCTCGACTGCTGATACCAGTGCCCGCCGCCGGTCGTCGCACCGCCGCCCACGACGAGAGTGAGGGTCACGGCGTCCTCGGCGTCGTCGAGGGCCACCAGGGTGTACAGACCGGATCCGTCTTCGGCACCCTCACGCGCGTCGTGGACGAAGCCGAGTCCGGCGACGGCCGCTTCCGGGTCGCTGACGATCTGGTCGCGGTACTCCCACAACGAGTCCTGCGCGTCTTCCACGGACTCGGCGAGGCTGTCCCTCACCAGCGTCCCGATGCTCGGTGCACACCCGGTGAGCGCGCCGACGATGACGACGAGCGCAGCTGCGGCGACTCGTCCGGCCTGGGAGGACATGGCTCGACCGTAGCGCAGTACACACCGCCTCCGCGTGAGCTCAGCGGATGGCGCTCAGGGCGATCGCCGTGTGACGGCTCCCCCGCCGTCGGTCACCGCGCAGTGGTCCGCGCGAGCGGCGAGAGCACCACGATCGCGAGGACGAGCACGGAGGCGGCGATGCCGAGGCCCGCGTACTGGAAGTTCGACAGCACGATGCCCGCGAGCACGGAACCGGCGGCGGCCGAGAGGCTCATGAGCGAGTCGCTGCGACCCTGGCGGCGCGTGCGCAGCTCGGGTGCCGAGGCTTCGGTCAGCAGGGCGGCGCCCGCCACGGTCGCCGCGCTCCAGCCCAGGCCGAGCAGGATGAGCGCGACCATCACACCCCACGCCTCCGTTCCCGTGAACACCGCGAACGCCAGCGCGCCGCCCAGGAGCACCTGCCCCAGCAGCACCACGCGCAGCCGCCCCCACCGGTCGGCCAGCACACCGAACACGGGCGACAGCGCGTACATGCCCCCCACGTGCAGCGCGATCGTGATCCCCACCAGGGCCGAGACGTCGGCCGGGGTCGCCGCAGCGCCGTGTGCCCCGTGCGCCATGTGCGACAGGTGCACCGGGGTCATCGCCATGACCGACGCCATCACCACGTGGGAACCGGCGATGGCGAAGATGGCGTAGCGCGCGACCCGCGGACGGTCGACCGCCGTCGTCCCGGTGGCGGCGGCCGCCTGCGTCGCGAGGCGCTGCGCCGCGAGGAGCGGATCCGGGCGCAGCGCCACGAGGTACAGCACGAGCGCGGCACACTGCGCCACGAACGAGAACACGTACGACCCGGTCTGCGGCGGCATCCCGATCGCGTGGCCGACGACCTCGCCGGGGCCGAGCAGCAGCGGTCCCGCGACGCCGCCGATCGTCGTCGACCACACCACGATCGACAGATCGCGGCCGCGGTGCTGCGGGGCCGCGAGGTCGGTCGCGGCGAACCGCGACTGCAGATTGCCCGCGTTGCCCGCACCGATCAACAGGATGCCGACGAGGAGCAACGGGAACACCTGGACCGAGGCCGCGAGGATCACCACGGCGATGCCGACCAGGGCGAAGAGGTTGCCGAGCGTGAGCGCGCGGCGTCGACCGAGCCGTGCCGCCAGCCGAGCGAGCGGGATCGCGCACAGTGCCGCGCCGAGCGTGACGGAGGCG
The DNA here is from genome assembly GCF_004794315.1 of Microbacterium sp. PF5. NCBI lineage: Bacteria > Bacillati > Actinomycetota > Actinomycetes > Micrococcales > Microbacteriaceae > Microbacterium > Microbacterium sp. PF5. The sequence continues at coordinate 10,163 of NZ_SSDQ01000173.1, forward strand.
GTCGCCAGCCCGGAGAGCGCGTCGCTGCCGGAGATGTCGGCCGCGAGCAGGGCACCGAGCGAGACGGTCGCCCCGAACGCGATGCCCCCGAGGACCTGCCCGAGCGACAGCACGAGGACGGTGCGCCGCTGCACCGCCGTCTGCTGCGCCGCCGTCAGGGCGCCGGAGGTCATGTCGCGGGAACGGCGTCGCGCGCGGTGTTGCGGAGGATGCCGAGGCCGGAGATCTCCACCTCCACGACGTCGCCCGCCGTGAACGTGCCGACACCCGCCGGGGTCCCCGTCATGATCACGTCACCGGGGAGAAGGGTGAACACGGCCGAGGCGTACGCGATGATGTCCGCCACCGAGTGGATCATGTCGGTGAGCGGCGCGTGCTGCCGCACCTCGCCGTTGACCCTGGTCTCGATGGTCGCCGTCGACGCGTCGAAGTCGGTCTCGATCACGGGGCCGAGCGGGCAGAAGGTGTCGAAGCCCTTCGCCCGGGACCACTGTCCGTCCTTGCGCTGCAGATCGCGCGCGGTGACGTCGTTGCCGATCGTGTAGCCGAGCACGTAGTCGAGGGCGTTCTCCGCCGTGACGTTCTTGGCGATCTTGCCGATCACGACCACCAGCTCACCCTCGTACTCGGTGCGCTCGGACAGGGCGGTGGGACGCACGATCGCGTCGTCCGGGCCGATGACGGCCGTGTTCGGCTTGAGGAACAGCAGCGGCTCCTCGGGCGCGACCCCACCCATCTCGGCGGCGTGGTCGTGGTAGTTCTTGCCGACGCACACGACCTTGGAGCGCGGGATCACGGGGGCGAGGAGCTTCGCCTCGGCGAGCGGCACCCGGTCGCCGGTGGTCTCGTACCCGGCGAACATCGGGTCCCCGGCCAGCACCACGAGCTCGCGCTCGTCGATGATCCCGTACATGATGGCGTCGTCGTGGCTGAACCGGGCGATCTTCATGCGTCCAGCCTAGCGACGACGAAGACCCCGGACCGGGCGAGCCGGCGCGGGGTCTTCGGAGGTGGGGATCAGGCGTCGAGGCGCACGAGCCAGCCGTGCTTGTCCTCGCGGCGGCCGTACTGGATGTCGGTCAGCTCCTCGCGCAGCGACAGGGCCAGCTCGCCGAGCGGCTGCGGCTCGTCGAAGCCGTCGCCGACCAGCGCACCGATCGGGGTGACGACGGCGGCCGTGCCGCATGCGAAGACCTCGACGATGTCGCCCGAGGCGACGCCCTGACGCCACTCGTCGATCGAGATCGGTCGCTTCTCGACCGTGTAGCCGCGGTCTTCCGCGAGCTGCAGCAGCGAGTCGCGCGTGATGCCCTCGAGGATGCTGTCGGACTCCGGGGTGACGACGCGGCCGTCCTTGAAGACGAACACGACGTTCATGCCGCCGAGCTCTTCGACGTCGCGCTTCTCGTTGAGGAACACGACCTGGTCGCAGCCCTTGGCGGCGGCCTCGGCCTGCGGGAGGAGGCTCGAGGCGTAGTTGCCGCCGGTCTTCGCCTTCCCGGTGCCGCCCTTGCCCGCGCGAGCGTAGTCCTCCGAGAGCCAGATGCGCACCGGCTTCACCCCGCCGCTGAAGTACGCGCCGGCGGGGCTCGCGATCACGTAGTACGCGACCTTCTGCGCCGCCCGCACCCCGAGGAACGCCTCCTTGGCGAACATGAACGGCCGCAGGTACAGGCTCTGGTCGGCGCCCGACGGCACCCACCGACCGTCAACGGTGATCAGCTCGCGCAGCGACTGGATGAAGTACTCGGTGGGCAGCTCCGGAAGCGCCAGGCGGCGCGCGCTCGCCTGCAGGCGGGCGGCGTTGCGGTCGGGACGGAAGGTGTGGATGGACCCGTCGGCGTGACGGTAGGCCTTGATGCCCTCGAAGATCTCCTGCGCATAGTGCAGAACCGAGGCGGCGGGGTCGAGCGGGATCGGGCCGTAGGGCTGCACGCGCGGACGGTGCCAGCCGCCCTTGGCCGACCAGCAGATGTCGACCATGTGGTCGGTGAAGACGACCCCGAACCCGGGGTTCTCCAGCACCTCGGCGAGCCGCGTCGGGCTCGCGGCGTTCAGGTTCTTCGTCACGGCGAACTCCAGGGGAGCCACGCTCGTCTCGGCGTCGATCGTCGTCATGTCGTCATCCAATCCTCGTGGGTGGGCGCATCCTCGCGCCCTGTCAGCCTACGCCCGCCGCTCAGAGGCGGGCAGTGATCGCGGAGCCGATCTCCGCGGTGGTGCGGGCACCGCTGCGCGCGGCGATGTCCGCCTCGACCGCGGCGCTCACACGCGCCGACTCGGCCGCGAAGCCGAGGTGGTCGAGCAGCAGCGCGATCGAGAGGATCGCGGCGGTCGGGTCGGCCTTCTGCTGACCCGCGATGTCCGGAGCCGAGCCGTGCACGGGCTCGAACATCGACGGGAAGGCGCCGTCGGGGTTGATGTTCCCCGAGGCTGCGAGGCCGATGCCGCCCGTGACGGCGCCGGCGAGGTCGGTGAGGATGTCACCGAAGAGATTGTCCGTCACGATCACGTCGAAACGCGAGGGGTCCGTGACCAGGAAGATGGTGGCGGCGTCGACGTGCAGGTAGTCGACGGTCACATCGGGGTGTTCCGCCGCGACCTCGTTCACGATGCGCTGCCAGATCGCCCCGGCGTGCACGAGCACGTTGGTCTTGTGCACGAGGGTGAGCTTCCGGCGCCGACGCTCGGCAAGGTCGAACGCGTAGCGCACGACGCGCTCCACACCGAAGGCGGTGTTGACCGAGGTCTCGTTGGCGACCTCCTGCGGCGTGCCGACGCGGATCGCGCCGCCGTTGCCGACGTAGGGCCCCTCGGTTCCCTCCCGCACCACGACGAAGTCGACCTCCCCCGGGTCGGCGAGCGGACCGGGCGCACCAGGGAAGAGCTTCGACGGGCGCAGGTTCACGTAGTGGTCAAGCGTGAAGCGGAGCTTCAGCAGCAGGCCGCGCTCGATGTTCGCGTTCTTCAGGCGCGGGTCGCCCGGCGTGCCTCCGACCGCGCCGAGCAGGATCGCGTCGTGCGCCGAGATCGCCGCCAGGTCGTCATCGGTGAGCGTGTCGCCGGTCTCGAGGAACCGGCCGGCTCCGAGCGAGAAGCGGGTCTTGTCGAACGTCACGTCGCTGTCTGCGGTGACGGCGTCGAGCACCTTCTCCGCCTCCGCGATGACCTCGGGACCGATGCCGTCACCGGGGATGACGGCCAGCTTCACGACACGCGACATGAGACTCCTTGCGCACTGCACGGGGGTGGACCGGCCGCGGCGCGACCGCGGGTCGTACGGGCCGGTCCCCCCAGCGTAGTGGTCAGTGCGTGGGTGCCTTGCGCAGTGTGACGGCGGCGATCACCGCGGCGACGACCACGAGCCCGGCGCCGATCAGCGAGGTCACCGTCACCCCGGAGCCGAACGCGTCGGCGGCGGCCTGCCACAGCGCGTCTCCGAGCTGCGACGGGAGCTGCTGCGCCGCGGTGTACGCGCCGGCCAGCGTCTCCTGCGCCGCGTGCGCGACGTCGGCCGGCAGGCCCTCCGGAAGCACGAGCGCTCCGCGGTAGAACGCCGTGATGAGGCCGCCCAGGATGGCGGTGCCGAGCACGGCGCCGAGCTCGTACGCGGTCTCGGACACGGCACTGGCCGCGCCGGCCTTCGCGGCCGGAGCGCTGGAGAGGATGAGCTCGTTCGAGATCGTCTCCGCGGCACCGATGCCGATGCCGAGCACCGCGAACGCGAGGATCAGCGGCACGACACCGTGGTCGTGCGTCGTCATCGCCACGATCAGGTAGCCGACCACGGAGAAGACCAGCGCCGCGGGGATCAGCACGTGCGGCGGCACGCGACGCGAGATCGGCACGACCGTGAGGCCGGCCACGATCATCGCCGCCATGCCGGGCACGAGTGCGAGCCCGGCCATCATGGGCGAGAGCCCGAGCACGAGCTGCACGTGCTGCGACACGAAGTAGAGGAAGCCCACCAGGGCGACCACGCTGAGCAGGTTCACCAGGATCGCCCCGGAGAAGGAGCCCCTTCGGAACAGCGCCATGTCGAGCATCGGGACGTCGGAGCGGAGCTGACGCCGCACGAACAGCGCGCCCATCAGAAGGCCGAGCACGGCCCATCCCCCCGCGTACAGCGAGGGCCCGTCCACCGCGAACGACTTGATCGCGTAGACGACCGGGATCATCGCGGCCATCGACAGGGCGATGCTCAGCGGGTCGATGCGACCGGGGTGCGGGTCCCGGCTCTCGGGAACCAGCAGCGGTGCGCCGATCAGCAGCGGGATCAGCACCGGTACAGCGAGGAGGAACACCGAGCCCCACGCGAAGTGCTCGAGCAGGAACCCGCCGACGATCGGCCCCAGGGCCGCACCGGCGGAGAACGCGGACGCCCAGACCGCGATCGCCATGCGCCGCTGATCGCGGTTCTGGAAGATCGAGCGCAGGAGCGACAGCGTGGAGGGCATGAGCATCGCACCGAAGAAGCCGAGCAGGGCGCGGGCGGCGATGAGGAGACCGGCCGTCGGAGCGAACGCGGCGAGGGCCGAGACCACGGCGAACCCCGTGGCTCCGATGAGCAGCAGCTTCCTCCGCCCGAACCGATCACCGAGCGTGCCCATGGTCACCAGCAGTCCGGCCAGCACGAGCGGGTACACGTCGATGATCCACAGCTGCTCGGCACCGGTGGGTGCGAGCGAGATCGAGATCTCGGGCAGGGCGAAGCTCAGCACCGTGTTGTCGACCGACACCAGCAGCACGGGGAGCATGAGGACGACGAGCGCCGCCCACCCTCTGGCGCCGACGCGCGGGGCTTCCGTCTCTGTCGTCGGGATCGACGCAGTACGGCTCATGGAACACCTCTCAGACTCTCGGCGGCTCCGTTAGTAAACCGTCCGGCTGGTATAGTAACAGAGACCGGCCTCCCGTTTCCGAACAGAGGATGAACGATGCCCCGACCTCCCCTCGCCCGCGAGAAGGTTCTCGACGCCTTCGAGGCGATCCTCATCGACGAGGGCGAGCGCGCGGCCACGCTCGACGCGACAGCCAAGGCCGCGGGCGTCTCCAAAGGCGGGCTGCTGTACCACTTCCACTCCAAGGACGACCTCGAGGCCGGACTCGTGGAGCGGCTCGACCACCTCACCACCCTCGACCTGGAGCGCATGAACGCGGCGGAGGAGGGCCCGGTCGCCTACTACGTCCGCACGTCGGTCATGGAGGACGACGCCCTCGACCGCGCCCTGATCGCCACGACCCGCCTCGCCCAGGGCGGCTCGGCCCGCGCGGCCGACATGCTCCGCGAGACCCGGCGCCGCTGGGCCGACACCATCCGCCCGCACGTGCGCGACACCGCCAGCCTCGACCTGGTGATGCTGGTCAGCGACGGGCTCTACTTCAACAACTCGCTCGACGTGCACGGACCCGAGCGGCTCGTCCCCCGCAGCGATGAGCTCGCCGACCTGATCGCCCTGGTCCTGCGTGCGACCGCCTGACTCGCGAACCGAAGAGGGGCGGGAGCGTCACGCTCCCGCCCCTCTTCCGTGGTGCTGCGGCTCAGACCTCGGTGATCTCGATCTGCCGGAACAGGTCGGCGTCGATCGCGTCGCGCACGTCGTCGAGCAGTTCCTCCGACACGGGCGAGTCCAGCGTCAGCACGCTGAGCGCCTGGTCGCCGGCCGCGCGGCGCGCGATCTGCATGCCCGCGATGTTGATGCCCGCCTCACCGAACTTCTGGCCGTACACGGCCACGATGCCCGGACGGTCGGTGTAGAGCATGACGACGTGGTGCTTCTCGATCGGCAGCTCCAGCGCGTGGTCGTTGATGCCGACGAGCTTCTCCGCCTGCTTCGGACCGGTCAGGGTGCCGGACACCGAGAGCTGCGAACCGTCGGACAGGGCCCCCGTCAAGGTGATGACGTTGCGGTACTCCTCGCTCACGTCGTCCTTGAGCAGGCGGACCGCGATCCCCCGCTGCTCGGCGAGGAGCGGAGCGTTCACGTACGACACGGTCTCGCTGACGATGTTCGTGAACACGCCCTTGAGCGCCGCGAGCTTGAGCACGCTGACGTCGTAGTCGTTGAGCTCGCCGTGCACCTCGACGTCGAGGCTCGTGAGCGGCGAGGTCGCGAGGGCCGCGAAGATCTGGCCCAGCTTCTCCACGAGCGAGATCCCGGGACGCACATACGGGTCGATCACGCCGCCGGCCACGTTGACCGCGTCGGGCACCAGGTCGCCGCCCAGCGCGAGTCGCACCGAGCGGGCGACCGAGACACCGGCCTTCTCCTGCGCCTCCTCCGTGCTCGCACCGAGGTGCGGCGTGACGACCACGTTCGGCAGGTCGAGCAGCGGACGGGCACTGCCGCCCTCCGCCGGCGGCTCAGACGTGAAGACGTCGAGACCGGCACCGGCGATCTCGCCAGCGACGAGCGCCTCGTGCAGCGCCTCCTCGTCGATCAGCCCGCCGCGCGCGACGTTGACGACGAAGGCGGTCGGCTTCATCGCCGCGAACTGCTCCGCGCCGATCATGCCCGTGGTCTCCGGAGTCTTGGGCATGTGGATCGTCAGGAAGTCGGACTCCGCCACCAGCTCGTCGAGCGACAGGAGCTGCACGCCGAGCTGCTGGGCGCGGGCGGACGTGACGTAGGGGTCGTACGCGACGACGCGCATGTCGAACGCCGCGAGGCGGGCGGCGACGAGCGCGCCGATACGTCCGAGCCCCACGATGCCGACCGTCTTCTCGAAGAGCTCGGCGCCCGTGAACGAGCTGCGCTTCCACTGCCCGGCGGCGAGCGAGGCGTGCGCGGCCGGGATGCGCCGAGCGAGGCTGAGGATGTGACCGACCGTGAGCTCGGCGGCCGAGACGATGTTCGACGTCGGAGCGTTCACGACCATGACGCCCGCCGTGGTCGCGGCCTTGATGTCGACGTTGTCGAGGCCCACGCCCGCACGCGCGACGACCTTCAGCTTCGGCGCGTGCGCCAGCGCCTCCTCGTCAATGCGGGTCGCCGAGCGGATGAGCACCGCGTCGGCCTCGGCCAGCGCGGCGAACAGGGCCTCGCGGTCGGTGCCGTCGACGTGGCGGACGTCGAAGTCGGGGCCGAGCGCCTCGATCGTGGCGGGAGAGAGTACTTCGGCGATGAGCACGACGGGCTTCGGCACAGTGGATCCTTCGGGGCAGCGCGACAGGCGGGAGGGGCCGATGCGCCGCACACCGTCGGGGGCGCGATCGCGACAACTCTACCCGAGCCGCCATGCCGCTCCGTGCCGTGTGACGCCGCGCGGTCCGGCTCGACCGGTGGCGTCCGGGTCAGGCGCTGGGGAGCGTGAGGCTGAGCGCGAGCAGACTCATCCAGAAGACGGCGACGATGCCCAGCCCCGCGAGGAACACGAGGGCGAGCTCGCCCACGCGCCGGCGACGCCCGATCGCGGAGGCGAAGCCGAACACGATCAGGGGGAAGACGACACCGAACAGCAGCACGGCCCAGCCCGCACCCGTCAGACCGGTCTGCGCCATCGTGATCAGATGCGCGACCGCGTTCCACACCGCGTAGGCGTAGAACAGCCCGGCGAGGACGATGACGGTGCCGGCGAGCCAGCGCGGCGATCCGGACGACACCGCCGATGCGTTCTCCGACGAGCTCATGATCCGACCACCCCCACCGTCACGAACGGCCACGGCACCAGGAGCACGACCCCGGCGAGCAGCAGGGCGACCCGCACCCACGCGGCCCTCCCCCGCGTGAGAACCCACGTCGCGAGGAACCACAGCGCGGGCGCCGCGATCGCGAGCACGAACCAGGGCAGGAACATCGCGTCGGCGACCAGGAACGAGGCGAGCGGTTGCAGCCGCAGCCCACCGACGACCCAGCCGACCGAATAGAGGAGATACACCCCGCCGACCACCCCGACGAGCAGGAGCATCGCATTGCTGAGTCCCGCCGGCGCCTCGTCGTCGTCGGCGGCGACGGACGCCGCGGGCGCCGACGGCGGTGCCGCCTCGGTGGGCGGTGGAGACGCGGGGGGTCGCGTCGTGGGCGCGCCCGCGGCGCTCTCCGTGGGCGTGGCGTCGTGAAGAGGCGGCTCGACGGGCGGGGCCGCGTTCTCACGTCGCCGCGGGCGACCGGTGCGATGCGACGCCGTGTCGTCGTCGCCCTCCCAGCTCAGGGCGTCGTCGGAGTCGGAGGTCATGCCTCCAGCGTAGGACACCCCGTCCACTAGGATCTTGCGTGCCCTGGCCGGTGCGGTCGGGCCTTCGGGGGAAGGGATCAACGTGGCCGAGAGCGACGACAGGACCGCCGGCAGGGACAGGAACACCGCCGCGAGCACGGAGCCACCGGCGGGGTGGACGCCGAGCGCCGCGGCGAAGACGACGGCGATGCGCTTCCGCTGGATCGCGGGCGCGCTGTGGGCCCTCGCGATCATCGGCGAGGGCGTCGGGATCTTCTGGCTGCTCCGCCAGCGCGTCTACGTCGGCGAGGACGGCACGCTCGTGCGCGACCCCGACACGGGTCTGCTCGAGGAGCATGGCGTCACGGCACAGTTCCCGCAGTGGGCGTTCATCGCCCTGCTCGTGCTGCTCGTCGTGATCGCGGCCCTGTCGATCACGGGCTCCGTGCTCTGGAAGAAGGCGAACCGGCTCGATCCCGCGCGGAAGGCGGACAAGACCCGCTTCTTCGTGCAGAACCAGCTCGGCGCGATCATCGCGATCGTCGCCTTCTTCCCGCTCGTGATCCTGATCTTCCTGAACAAGGACATGGACAAGGGGCAGAAGACGACGGCCGGCATCGTCGGCGTCGTCCTGGCCGCACTGGCCGTGTTCGTCGGCGTGGACTTCGCCCCGCCGTCGGTCGAGCAGTACACGGCCGATCAGTCGACCGTGATCCAGCTGCTCGGCAAGGACGAGGTGGTCTGGGTCGACGGCGGCAAGGTCTATCACGTGTGCGACGAGGTGCCGGCGATCCAGACGGGCAGTGAGATCCGCACCGGCACGACGGCGCAGGCGATCGAGGCGGGCAAGATCCGCCTCACGCTGCAGTTCGCCTCGGAGCTGCGCACGTGCGGCCTCGCGGTGCCGGAGAACGCGGACGAGATCACGGAGGCGCTGCGCGCGATCCAGGACGGCGCAGTGGACACGCCGCTGCCCGCGCCGGTGTGGGCGGACCCGGCGGATGCGCCCATCCAGATCGAGGACGCCCCGGCGAACGTGGGCTGACGCTCAGTCGCGCCCGAGCGCCTCGACCAGTCGCTCCTCCGCGGACGCGAGGTGCGCCCGCAGCAGCTCGGCCGCTTCGTCCTCCGCACCCGCGGCGACGGCATCGAGCATCTCCCGATGCTGTGCGGCGATCTCCTCCGCGTTCAGCAAGCGCCGCCCCTGCACCTGCGCCATGCACAACCGGACCTCGTCGAGCACGCTCCGATACATCCGTCCGGTCCGCTCGCTGTGCAGCGCATCGATCAGCGCCGTATGGAAGCGCAGATCGGGGTCCACGGTCGCCGGGTCGGGCCCCGGTCCCATCGCGAGCAGCTCCGCGTTCGCCTCGACCGCGGCGGCGGGCACTCTGCGCGCCCGTGCCAGCTCCCGGAGCGCGGCGCTCTCCAGGCGGGTGCGCGTGCGGTAGACGTCGCGCACCGTCGCCTGGTCGATACCCACCACGCGTGCGGTGCGATGTGCCGTGCGCACGAGCAGGCCGCTCGCGACCAGCTGTTCGATCGCCGCCTTCGCGCTGGGCCTGGCCACACCGAAGGACTGCGACACCGCGGCCTCGGTGAGCGGCTCGCCCGATCGGATCTCACCGCCGAGGATGCGCGCGCGCAGCTGGGCGGTCACCGCATCGACCACGCCGACGACGCCGAGGCCGCGGTCCGTGGGGATGGTCATGGCCGTCAGCCTAGCGAAGCATCCGGTCATCGGTACACTTGTCAGACAATCTTGACCCGGAGCAGAGGAGCACCGTGCCGACCACCATCGCCGAACCGCTGGACCACGAGCTGCTCGGGCCGGACACCGAGGTGCATGCCCGGTCGATCGACCGGTTTGCCCGCGCCCACGACGCCTCCCACTATCTGCTCGTCCCCGATGCCGTGCTCTCCCCCGCCGACGCGGCCGGCGTGGCCCGCGCGTTCGGCGCCGTGCGCGCCGCCGGACGCACCCTCACCTTCCGCTCCGGTGGCACGAGTCTCTCCGGACAGGGGGTGAGCGGCGACATCCTCGTCGACACCCGCAGCCACTTCCGCGACATCCGGGTGGAGGACGACGGCGCCGCCGTCCGCGTCGGGCCCGGCGCCACCGTGCGTCAGGTCAACACACGGCTCGCCCGGTACCGCCGCAAGCTCGGACCCGACCCGGCGAGCGAGATCGCGTGCACGATCGGCGGCGTCGTGGCGAACAACTCCAGCGGCATGGCCTGCGGCATCACCGAGAACTCGTACCAGACGATCACGTCGATGACGCTCGTGCTGCCCAGCGGAACCATCCTCGACACGGGTCGCCCCGACGCGAACGAGGTGCTCCGCGCCGCCGAGCCGGCGATCGCCGACGGCCTGCTCGCCCTGCGCGCGCGGTTGCTCGCCTCCCCCCAGCACGTGGCCTTCCTCCGACAGCAGTTCTCCATGAAGAACACCATGGGCTACGGCCTCAACGCCCTGCTCGACTTCGACGACCCCGTCCGCATCCTGGAGCACCTCGTGATCGGCTCGGAGGGCACGCTCGCCTTCGTCGCCGAGGCGCGCTTCCGCACGATCGAGGTACGCCCCGCGATCGCGACCGGGCTGCTCGTGTTCGAGACGCTGTCGGCCGCCATGTCCGCACTGCCCGACCTCACCCGTCTCGGTCTCGCCACGATCGAGCTCCTGGATGCGGCGTCGCTGCGCGTGGCCCAGGGGCTGAGCGACGTCCCGGCGGCGATCGCGGAGATCGACGTGCGGGGGCACGCCGCCCTGCTGGTGGAGGTGCACGCGGCCGACACCGACGCCCTGGCGCTCGCGAGCGCTGCCGCCCAGTCGCACTTCGATGCCCTCCCCCTCACCGTGCCGCCACGGCTCACGACCGACGCCGCCGAGCGGGCCGCGCTGTGGCACGTTCGCAAGGGCCTCTACACCGCCGTCGCCGGTGCCCGCCCCTCCGGCACGACCGCGCTGCTGGAGGACATCGTGGTACCGGTGCCCCGGCTGCTGGCCACGTGCGAGCGCCTGATCGAGCTGTTCGCGGAGCACGGTTACGAGGGCTCCGTCATCTTCGGGCACGCGAAGGACGGCAACGTGCACTTCCTGCTCAACGAGCGCTTCGACGACCCCGACAGCGTGGCCCGCTACCGCCGCTTCACCGACGACCTCGTCGAGCTCGTCCTCTCCCAGCAGGGGTCGCTCAAGGCCGAGCACGGCACCGGTCGCATCATGGCGCCGTTCGTCCGGCGGCAGTACGGCGACGAGCTCACCGACCTGATGTGGGAGCTCAAGCGACTCATCGATCCGGACGGCATCCTCAACCCCGGCGTGGTGCTCTCCGACGACCCCGACTCCTACCTGCACGACCTCAAGCGCGTTCCCACGGTCGAGAGCGAGGTGGACCGCTGCGTGGAGTGCGGGTACTGCGAGCCCACGTGCCCCAGCAAGAGCATCACCCTCACCCCGCGGCAGCGCATCGTGCTGCGCCGCGACATGGCGTGGGCCGAGGAGCAGGGCGACACCGAGCTGCTGCGCGACCTGCGCGCCGACTACGACTACGACGGCGTGCAGACCTGCGCCGTCGACGGCATGTGCGGGGTCGCGTGTCCGGTCGACATCAACACGGGCGACCTCGTGCGGCGGCTGCGGGCCGAGCAGTCGAACGCGGTCGAGGGCGCCGTCTGGGGCACCGCCGCGAAGCACTGGAGCACGGTCACCCGCGCGGGCGGCGTGGCCCTCACGGTCGCGGACGCCCTCCCCGCCCCGCTCGTCCGCGGCGTGACGCAGCTCGGACGCGCCGTGCTCGGCGCCGACACCGTGCCGCTGTACGACGGTGGACTCCCCCGCGGCGGCTCGAAGCCCGATCGTCCGGTGTCACCGCCCGACGCGCAGGCCGTGTTCTTCGGCGCGTGCATCGGCACGATGTTCGGCGCGGAGGACGGCGGCCACGGATCCCGTGATGCCCTGCGCCACCTGCTCGACCGCGCGGGGATCGCGGTGGTGATTCCGGAGGAGAACGGCGGGCTCTGCTGCGGCACCCCGTGGAAGTCGAAGGGACACCTCGACGGCTACCGGCTGATGTCAGACCGGGTGCTGGCGTCGCTGTGGGAGGCCAGCCGTCACGGCGAGCTCCCCGTGGTGTGCGACGCCGCGTCGTGCACCGAGGGGCTCGACGTGATGCTCGCCCAGTCCGTCGCGAAGGATCCGCGGTACGCGGGACTGCGCATCGAGGACGCCACGACCTTCGTCGCCCGCGAGGTGCTGCCGCGGTTGAGCGTGCCGGCGAAGCTCCCCTCCATCGCGGTGCACCCCACCTGCTCGACCACGGCGCTCGGGGCGACCGGGGCCCTGACGGAGATCGCTGCCGCCGTGGCCGACGACGTGTTCGTGCCCGAGGGCTGGGGTTGCTGCGCGTTCGCGGGCGACCGCGGCATGCTGCACCCCGAGCTCACCGCGAGTGCGACTGCGCAGGAGTCGGCCGAGGTCGCGGCCGCTGACGGGGAGCGCGGGGGCTTCGACGCGTTCGTGTCCGCCAACCGCACGTGTGAGATCGGCATGACCCGCGCCACCGGGCGCCCCTACCGGCACGTGATCGAGGTGCTGGAGGAGCTCACGCGACCCTGAGCCGCGCGGGGCGATGGAAGCGGACGAGGGCTCCGGTGCGCGACACCGGAGCCCTCGTCGTTCGCATCGTGCGGGGTGGCTGCTCAGACGCCCTGGGCGGACAGCACCGCGACCGGAGCGGGCCGCAGCCCCGGCGGGATGGTGGCGACAGCGCCGGAGCCGTCTCGCGACACCTCCGCCTCCGAGCCGTCGCTCCAGCGCAGCGTGGCGTGGTCGAGCTCCGCGGGGAGCTCGATGCGGCCGGCCGCGGGGTCGAGCGCGTGGACGTGCACGGCACCGGCCGAGGTCGTGTAGCGGCGCGGGGCCCCGGCCTGCTCCCCCATCCGGATCCATGGCCGCGTGCCGTAGACGGCGTCGCCGTTCGCGTCGAGCCACGACCCGAGCTCGCGCATGGCCCGGCGCTGCAGCTCGGGGATCGAGCCGTCTGCCGCGGGGCCGACGTTGATGAGCAGATTGCCGTTCTTGGCCACGACGTCGACCAGCAGGCGGATCAGGGCCGCGCCGGACAGGGAGTGGCGCTCGTCCTCGTCCTGGTTGAAGCCGAACGAATAGCCGAGTCCGCGCGTGGACTCCCACGGCTCGGGGATGATCTCCGGGATGTCCGTGTACTCGCGCGTGAGGAAGCCGTGGTACGGCACACCCCAGCGGTCGTTCACGACGCCCTCGGGCACCGCATCGAAGTAGCGGCGCAGCAGCGCGGCGACCGCGTACTCCTGGTCGCCCTTGCCGCCGTCCGGCCACTCGATGTCGTTCCACAGCACATCCGGCGCGAAGCGTTCGACGAGCTCCTCCAGCTGGGCGGCCGAGTATCGCGCGAAGTGCTCGTCGTTGCGGCGGAACCGGAACAGGTCGGTGTCGGACTCGATCGCCGGGAAGTCGCTGACGTGCCAGTCGAGCGCCCCGGAGTAGTACACGCCGAACTTCGCGCCAGCGCGACGCGTGGCGTCGTGGAACTCGGCGATCAGGTCGCGCCGGGGCCCACGCGCGACGGCGTTGAAGCCGGTCGTCGCGGTGTCCCACAGACAGAAGCCCTCGTGGTGCTTGGTGGTGGGCACGATGTACCTCGCGCCCGCGCCCACCAGCTCTCCGACGAACGCGTCGGCGTCGAACGCCGCGGCGTCCCAGCGGTCGGCGAGGTCCTCGTAGGAGGTGCCGGGGCCGTACAGGCGCTGGTGCCGCTCCCACGTGGGGCTCCCGGCGATGCGCACGGTGTTGCCGTACCACTCCGCGTACTGGTGCCACGCGTAGGCGTCCTCCGTGGGGATGTTGACGCCCTCGCCGTGCTGCACCGCCCACGCCGGCACCGAGTACAGGCCCCAGTGCACGAAGAAGCCGAGCTTCGCGTCGCGGTACCACTCCGGCACACCGTTCGCGGGGTACACCGGTGCCGCGGAGCCGAGGTCGGGCCCGGTGCGCTTCTCGAAGTTCATCATGCGGGGGTCTCCTCTGCGGGGGTGGAGTCGACGGGCGTCTCGGCGTCGCCGCGGCGGACGACCGTCGCGGTCAGGTCGGGCGTGCCGGTGGTGTCGAAGGGGTAGACGCCAGGGCGCAGACGGTGGTGGCCGAGGCGCAGCAGGTCCTGGTCGACGCCGCCGGGCGTGAGCGCGAGCGTCCAGTCGGCGGCGAGCTCGTACAGCTCCGGCTCCAGGTAGCCGATCTTCACCACGACGATGTCGGCCTCGGTGGGCTCGAGGCCCAGCATGCGGAAGTCCGAGAGGTGGTGGAAGGGCTTGCGGCGCTCGGTCACGATGGCGTGCAGGCCGCCGACCGCGATCACGGCCTGGGTGCCCGCGTCGGGGTCGCCGTGCGTGATCGAGAAGACGGTGCCGCGGATCGTGACGGGCCCGTGCGGACCCGGGTCGACGCGGGCCCCCGCCTCGAGCTCGACCTCGGCGCCGACACCCGCTGCGACCGCCCGCGCGACGGCCTCACGGTCGAAGATCGACGCGACGAGGGTCGTCTGGCTCCCGTCGGTGAGCTCCGGTCGCTCCAGCAGGCGCGCGAGCGTCCAGGTCACGTCGCCCGCTCCCCCGGCGGTGGGGTTGTCGCCCGAGTCCGAGATGACGTACGGCCGGGCGGCTGCGGGCGCGAGCGCGCGGTCCAGCGCCTCGTCGAGCGTGCCGGTCTCGGCCACGAACACGAAGTCCTCGCGCGCGTCCCAGAACCGGCGGGCGACGCGCTCGGCCTCCCGGGCGATGAGCTCACGGTCGTCGCCGGTGACCACGACGTAGGCCTGGCAGCGCGGCTCGTCGGCCCACGCGTACCCGATCCAGACGGACGCGTCGACCACGCCGGGCAGCGCCTCGATCGCGGGCAGCTCGGCGTAGATGCCGCGCGCCGGTTCGAGCCGCGTGCTGGTCTTCTCACCGGGCAGCAGCACGGGGACCGGCACCCAGGCGGTGAAGGGCCGTCGCGCGAGCGGGTCGGCGCCGTGCGGCCCGCGCAGCCGGTCGAGCAGGTTCCACACCGCGCGCTCCTTGGTGTTGAGCCAGTCCTCGTGCGGAGCCATCCGGTAGCAGGTCAGCAGGTCGACCGCATCGCGCAGCACCTCCGACACGTTGCCGTGCAGGTCCATCGACGTGGAGACGAGCGTGTCGGGTCCCAGTGCCTCCCGGACGGCACGGGCCAGGTCGCCCTCGGCGTCGTCCATGCCCACGACGCTCATGGCGCCGTGGATGTCGAAGAAGAAGCCGTCGAAGGGCCCGTGCTCGCGAATGCCGTCGAGGATCGCGTCCTTCATCCGCCGGTATGTCTCGGGGTCCACGGCGCCGCCGGGCAGCGAGCGGCCGTGCGTGAGCGGAACCCACTCGGCGGCCTCGGCCAGCTCGCGCCCCTCGTCGAGGAACGGGTAGTAGGCGCGGAGGTCCGCGCCGGTACGGATCGTGAAGGCCTCGTCGCCGGAGATGTGCGGCGAGAACGTGCTGGACTCGATCGAGATGCCGGCGATGCCCACGCGGGGCTTCGGCAGGCCGCCGTCGGCGACGGGCGGCAGCGGGCCCATCCAGATCTCGTGGGCGTCCTGGGGTGCGGTCACGATGCGATACCTCTCATCCGGGGAGTCGATTCAGAGTGTGGGTGCGGGGGCGAGGGCCCGACGGGCGGTCTCGATCGCTCCGAGGGCGACCGCATCGGAGCCCAGTTGCGCCGGGACGATGCGCAGCGGGATGCCCGACACCGGCGAGTCCGTGCGCAGGGTCGCCTGGATCGCGGGTTCCAGCAGGTCCCACGCCGAGGCGACGCCACCGCCCACGATCACGGTCGGCAGGTCGAGCAGGGTCGCGGCGCTCGCACTGGCGAGGGCGACCGCGCGACCGGCGGCGGCGAACACGGCGAGGGCGTCCGCGTCTCCACCCCGAGCGAGGGCGGCGACCGCCCGGGCGTCTGCCGCTTCGCCGCCCGTCCGCTCGCGGTAGCGCAGGGCGATGGAGGTTCCGGAGGCCAGCGTCTCCAGGTGCCCCGTCTGCCCGCAGGTGCACACGAGCTCGCTGTACCCGGGGGTGTGTCCGATCTCGCCCGCCGCACCGTGGGGCCCGTGGTGGAGCGCGCCGTCGATGATGACGGCTCCGCCCACGCCCGTGCCGAGCATCACGCCCAGCACGTCGCGCTCGGTGCGGCTCAGCGCGGCCGCTTCTCCGAGCAGGAACGCGTTGACGTCGTTCTCGACGCTGACCGGCACGCCCAGGCGCCGTCCGAGCTCGTCCGCGAGCGGGAATCCCGCCCAGCCGACGAATGTGGCCGAGGCCGCCCGCACGGTGCCGGTCTCGTGGTCGATGACGCCCGCGGCGCCCACGCCCGCGGCGGCGAGCGGCACTCCGGCCTCGTCGGCGAGTGCCCGGACGAGGTCCGCCGCGGCATCGGCCATGGCCACTCCGCCCAGGGCGGCCGGGGCCGGCACGCTGCCGCGGGCGACGACGGATCCGTCCTCCCCCACGACGAGCGCGGCGATCTTGGTGCCGCCGATGTCGATCCCCGCCAGCCCGGTTCGCGGACGCGGCCGACCGTCGATGGGCACAGTGGTGCCCTGTCCCTGACCGATCATGCTCAGCGTCCGCCCAGTCCTGCCATCGCGATGCCCTTGACCAGGTGCTTCTGCAGCACGATCACGAGCACGGTGGTCGGGATCATCGAGATGATCGCCGCCGCCATCTGCAGGTCCCAGCGGGTGCCGGTGAGACCGGCGAAGCTGGCCAGTCCGACCGGCAGCGTGCCGTGGGCGTTGTAGTCGACCGTCACGATCAGCGGCCACAGGTAGCTGTTCCAGAACGACAGGAACGTGAACACCGCGAGCACGGCGACGGCCGACTTCGACAGCGGGAGGATGATCTGCAGGAACGACCGGACGGGACCGGCGCCGTCGACGCGTGCCGCCTCCTCCAGCTCATAGGGGATCCCGCGGAAGAACTGCCGCATGAGGAAGGTCCCGAAGGCGCCGAACGCGAACGGCAGGATGAGCGCCTGGTATGTGTCGACCCAGTTGAACCACTGCATGACCTGGAACATCGGGATCACGAGCACCTCGGCCGGCACCATGAGCGTGGCGAGGAAGAGCACGAACACGGCGTCGCGCCCCTTCCACCGCAGCCGCCCGAACGCGTACCCGGCGGTGGTCGAGACCACCAGCACGACCAGCGTGCCGCCGACCGCCACGATGAACGAGTTCATGATGTACGTCAGGAACGGCCCGTAGGCGAACACGTCGACGAAGTTGCTCCAGCGGATCTCCGAGCCGACGAGCGTCGGCGGCATGGAGAACATCTCGGAGTTGGGCTTGAGGGCCGAGAAGAACGCGTACACGAGCGGCGCGATGAAGATGAGCGCGGCGATGTAGATGCAGACGTGCGCGAGTACCAGGCGGAGGCGGGCACCCGGAGTCGTGGAGGCTCCGCGAGCCTTCTCGCGCTCACGCTCGCGGTCGCGGCGCGGCGCGGGGCCGGCGGGGCGGACGAGGGTCTCAGTGCTCATAGTGCACCCACTTCTTCTGCGCGGCGAACTGGAGGCCGGTGATCGCGATGATGATGGCGAACAGGATCCAGGCGGCGGCGGCCGCGAGGCCGAGGTCGCCGAACGTGAAGCCCTGCTCCCAGATGTACATCACGAGCGGCTTGGTGGCGTTGCCCGGGCCGCCGCCGGTGAGCATCTGCGGCTGCACGAACACCTGCAGCGAGGTGATCATCGTCATGATGGTGGCGAAGAAGATCGACGGCGAGATCATCGGGATGATGATGCTCCACACGCGGCGGAAGCCCTGCGCGCCATCGATGCTGGCCGCCTCGAGCACGCTCTCGGGGAGCTGCTCGAGAGCCGCCGAGAAGATCAGCATGTTGTAGCCGAGGCCCTGCCAGACGCTCATCACGACGACCATGATCATGGCCCAGGAGGGATCGGCGAGGAAGTTCGGCAGCTCGATCCCGAACCAGCTGACCGACAGGCCGTTGAAGAGGCCCTGCGGCTGCAGCATCATCTTCCACACCAGCACGTTGGCGACCATCGGCGTCACGACCGGGATGAAGAAGAGCACGCGCAGGGCGCCGCGACCGCGGATCCGCGGTCCGAGTCCGAGAGCGAGCACGAGCGAGAGGGCGACGCTCAGCGGCACGTACAGCAGCGTGTACACCGCCGAGTTCCGCAGCGCCGGCCAGAAGTCGGGGCTGCTGGTGAACAGCTTGACGTAGTTGTCCACCCCGTTGAAGGTCCGCTCGCCGAAGGTCGGCCAGTCGAAGACGCTCATCACGATCGACAGCCCGACGGGCACGATCGTGAACAGGGCGAGGCCCACCAGGGCCGGGCTTGCGAAACCCAGCGCCTGGCGGCCCTCGACCTTGGCGAGCGATCCTCGACGTGTCGTCGTGATCGTCATCTCTTGTCTTTCTCTGTTACTGCTGCGGCGGCCGGAGCCGGGTCACTCGCCGAACTGCGCCTGGGCGTTCGACAGCAGCTCCTCCATCGTCATCTGGCCGTTGTAGACGCTGACGAGGTTGGGCTGGATGTAGCTGTCGAGCTTCTGCCAGCTCTTGGTCATGTACAGCGGGACGGTGTCGGCGAACGCGGCCTCGAACACCGACTGCACCTGGTCGCGGTACTGCTCGTCGATCGACTCGAAGTACAGCGGCTGCGAGGAGGTGCGCGCGGGGTACGAGCGGCCGGACGACGCGATGTAGTCCTGCGCGTCCTCACCCACCAGCGAGCCGAGGACCTTCAGCGCGGCCTCCGGGTTCTTGCAGTTGGCGGCGATGCCGTAGCCCGAGCCGAGGATCGGTCCGGGGTTGCCGTCGACGCCCGCGGGCAGCGGCACCATGCCGGCGGCGAAGCCGGACTCGTTGTTGAGGTAGCTGACCGCGTTCCAGGTGCCGTCG
This sequence comes from Microbacterium sp. PF5, assembly GCF_004794315.1. Lineage (NCBI taxonomy): Bacteria > Bacillati > Actinomycetota > Actinomycetes > Micrococcales > Microbacteriaceae > Microbacterium > Microbacterium sp. PF5. The sequence goes on from NZ_SSDQ01000173.1 coordinate 29,290, forward strand.
ACGGCCATGGCCGCGTTGGCGCCGGTGTACTGGTTCTCGCCCCAGCCCGTGTCGGAGGCCGAGGCGACGGGCGCCGCGACCTTCTGCTCGGTGACCAGCCCGGCGTACCAGGTGGCCGCGTCGACGAACGCGTCGTCGTCGATGTGCAGCGTGCCGTCCTCGGAGGCCGGCTGCGTGGCGGAGTACGCGATGGGCATCGACATCCACTGGTAGCCGCCCATGCCCATGCCGAAGCCGTACTTGCCGTCCTTCGTGGCGTCGGCGGCGATCGCGGAGAAGTCGTCGAACGTCCAGCCGATCTCCGGCGTGGCGGCACCGGCGGCGGTCAGCATGTCCTGGTTGTAGTAGACGAGCATGGTGGCCACGTCGAACGGCACGCCGTAGACCTTGCCCTCGAAGCTGAGGATGCCGTCGGCGCTCGGGTTGAACTCCGACCAGTCGATCCCGGCCGTCTCGAGGTCCTTCTCGCTCAGCTCGCGGAAGCCGCCCGTGTAACCGCCGAGCTGCGCGCCGCTCATCCCGGTGATGCACGCCATGTTGCCGCTGGCCATGTTGGTCGTCAGCTTCGTGAAGAAGTCGCTCCAGGGCGACGTCTGCAGCTTGATGGTGATGTCGGGGTTCTGCTTCTGCGCGAACTCGATCTGCGCCTCGAGCGCATCGACGTCGGACTCGCTGCCCGCCCACATGTCGACGACGATGGCGTCGCCGTCGGCGGAGCCTCCGGAGCCGCCCGTGCTGGCACAACCGGTCATCGCCACGGCGACGCCCGTGACAGCGGCGACAGCCCCCACACGCAACTTCTTCATTGAATGCCTCCTGAGAAGGGAAAGGTTATTTCGCGGGTCGAATTAACCTAATAGGATTTCGTATGAAGTGAGGCTTTCATAGTTCGGGGAGTGCCGCAAGCTGAACATCCGATGTTTATCGGACGGTGATACGGCGTCACCTCCCCGAAACACGACACTCCCCCGCTACGCTGACGATGCTCCGAGACGAAGGGCTCCCATGACGAACCCCGCCGACACCCCCGTCGACGACCCGCACACGCGGCGCATCCTCGACCTCGTCGCGCGCGGTCAGGCCCGCTCCCGCTCGGAGCTGGCGGCGACGATGGGCGTCGCCGCGTCCACGGTCGGACTCCGCGTGCAGGCGCTGCTCGACGCCGGCGTGCTGCAGGAGGCCGGAGCCGGCACCTCGCGCGGCGGTCGCCGGCCCCGCGTGCTGCAGATCGCCTCCGACGGCCTCGTGCTCTCCGCCGACCTGGGCGGAAAGCACGCCCGCGTGGGACGGCACGACCTGAGCGGCGCGCTGCTCGACAGCGAGACGATCGCGATCGACGTCGCCGACGGCCCGGAGGCCACGCTCGCGCGGGTCGCCGAGGTGTTCGACCGCCTCGTGGCGGACACCAGGGTGCACGCGATCGGGGTCAGTCTCCCCGGCCCGGTCGACATCGCCACGGGATCCGTCGACCAGCCCTCGCGCATGCCGGGGTGGCCGGGCTTCCGCGTGGGCGAGCACCTCGCCGAGCGCTACGGCGTGCCGGTCGTCGTCGACAACGACGCGAACCTCGCGGCGCTCGGCGAGCATCGGGAGCAGCTCGGTCACGGACAGCACAGCATCACCGTGAAGGCGGGGACCGCGATCGGCAGCGGCATCATCGTCGACGGTCACGTGCACCGCGGCGCGACGGCCGCGGCGGGCGACATCACCCACACCCGCATCGACGGCAGCGGCGACATCCCCTGCTCGTGCGGCAACACCGGATGCCTGGAGACCGTGGCCAGCGGTGCCAGCCTCGTGCGACAGATGCACGAGCGCGGCAACACCGCCGTCGCCACGACCGCCGACGTGCTCACGCTCGCGCGCGACGCCGATCCCGTCGCGACCACGCTCGTCCGCACGGCGGGCACGCACCTGGGTCAGGCGCTCTCCGGTGTCGTGAACTTCTTCAACCCGCACGCCGTGTTCCTGACGGGCAGCATGAGCGCCTCGGAGCCGTTCATCGCGGCCGTCCGCAGCCGGGTCTACGAGGCCTGCCACCCCCTGGCCACGCAGCGCCTGCGCATCGAGGCGGCGACCACGGGCGCGGACGCGATCCTGTACGGCGCCGCGCGGCTGGCGCTCGAAGGCGTGGAGATCCCGGTGGCGACGGCCTGAGCCGCCGCCACCGCCCGCTCACTCCGCGCGCAGGCGCAGCTCGATCACCGGCACCAGCACGTCGGGACGACGCACGGGCAGATGCACCGTGAGCGTCCCCTCGGCCTCGCCGGCGGGGGTCATCAGATCCGCCTGCTGCTCGGGGTCGGACACCGAGGTGCACAGCCACGAGCCGTCGTTCAGCAGGCGCGCGTACGTCACGCGGTCGGCGAGCCCGGGAAGGTGCACGAACCCGAGCGGCCAGCTGAACAGGCTGAGGTAGAGGCGGTCGCCCCGCAGCGTGTACACGCCCTCGCGCGGCGGGGTGAACGGGGCGTGCCCTGCACCGATGACCGCGCGCTCGTGCAGCCGCATCCACTCCCCGATCTCCGCGAGCGTCCCGGCATCCCGCGGCGCGATCGCCCCGCGGCCGTCCGGACCGATGTTGAGCAGCATGTTGCCCCCCATCGAGACCGAGTCGACCAGCATCTGCACCAGCAGCGTCGGCGACTTCTGATCGGTGTTGTCGCGGTGGTATCCCCACGATCCGTTGAGGGTCTGGCAGGCCTCCCACACCAGGGGCTCACCGTCGCGCAGGAGTGGCGCGGTCGGCTGGTACTGCTCCGGGGTGACGAAGTCGGCGGGGATGCCCAGGCGGTCGTTCACCAGCATCTCCGGCTGCAGCTCGCGGCACAGAGCGAGCAGCGCCTCGGCGTCCCAGTCCTCGGGCCCTTTGCCGGCCCAGCCGTCCTTCTCCTCGGGGTAGGTGAAGTCGAAGAACAGGTAGTCGATGTCGCCGTACGCGGTCAGCAGCTCGCGCACCTGGCCGTGCAGATACGCGCGGTACCGCGACATGTCGCGACCCTCGTTGAGCGCGTGCGCGTTCTCGTCGTCGCGGCGGGGGTGGTTCCAGTCCACCGTGAAGTCCGGGTGGTGCCAGTCGATCACCGAGTGGTACAGCCCCACCTTGAGCCCCTCGGCGCGGAGCGCGTCGACGTACTCGCGCACGAGGTCGCGCCCGACGGCCGACATCGACGTGAAGTCCGTGAGCGCGGAGTCCCACAGGCAGAAGCCGTCGTGGTGCTTCGTCGTGAGCACGACGTAGCCCATCCCGCTCTCCTTGGCCGTCCTGGCCAGGGCGGCCGCATCGAACAGATCGGGGTCGAAGTTGTCGAAGTACGGGCGGTAGTCCTCGTCGGTGAGGCGTTCATAGTTCTGCACCCACTCGTGCCGCGCCGCGCCGCTGTACAGCCCGAAGTGCACGAACATCCCGAAGCGGGCGTGATCAAACCATTCCTGTCGCATGCCTCCCATCCTGGCATAGACATCCGATGTTTGACGGACGAATGAGGTCCGGAAACGCGGAACGGGCGCCCCCGAGGGGACGCCCGTTCCTTCGACGATCGACTCAGCGCGCGGCGCTGCCGTCCACGTAGTCCTCGTCCTGCTGCTTCCAGGCGAACAGCGAGCGCAGCTCCTTGCCGGTGGCCTCGATCGGGTGCTGCTCCTCCTTGGCACGCAGCGCGAGGAACTCCTCGGCGCCGTTGTCCTGGTCCTCGATGAAGCGCTTCGCGAACGCGCCGGACTGGATGTCGGACAGCACGCCCTTCATGCTCTCCTTGACGCGCTCGTCGATCACGCGCGGTCCGGAGACGTAGTCGCCGAACTCAGCCGTGTCGGAGATCGACCAGCGCTGCTTGGCGATGCCGCCCTCCCACATCAGGTCGACGATGAGCTTCAGCTCGTGCAGCACCTCGAAGTAGGCGATCTGCGGCTGGTACCCGGCCTCGACGAGCGTCTCGAAGCCCGCCTGCACCAGGTGGCTCATGCCGCCGCAGAGCACGGCCTGCTCACCGAAGAGGTCGGTCTCGGTCTCCTCGGTGAACGTGGTCTTGATGACGCCGGCCCGGGTGCCGCCGATCGCCTTCGCGTACGACAGCGCGAGGTCCCACGCCTTGCCGGACGCATCGCGCTCGACCGCGATGATGTCCGGGATGCCGCGACCGGCGACGAACTCGCGGCGCACCGTGTGACCGGGCGCCTTCGGGGCGACCAGGATCACGTCGACACCCTCGGGGGCGTCGATGTAGCCGAAGCGGATGTTGAATCCGTGCGCGAACGCGAGGGTCTTGCCCGCGGTCAGGTTCGGGGCGATCGACTCGCTGTAGATCGTGCGCTGGTGCTGGTCCGGCGCGAGGATCATGATGACGTCGGCCCACTCGGTCGCATCGGCGACGGTCTTGACCGGGAAGCCGGCCTCCTCCGCCTTCGCGGCGGACTTGGAGCCCTCCTTGAGGGCGATCGCGACCTCGACGCCCGAGTCGCGCAGGTTCTGCGCGTGGGCGTGACCCTGCGAGCCGTAGCCGACGATCGCGACCTTCTTGCTCTGGATCAGGGACAGGTCGGCGTCGTCGTCGTAGAAGATCTCGGTGCTCACGGTGTGTTTCTCCTTGATTGTGGTTCGGAAGAGTGGGGAATGGTCAGCCGCGCAGGACGCGCTCGGTGATGCTCTTGCCACCGCGGCCGATGGCCAGGAGACCGGACTGGGCGATCTCCTTGATGCCGAAGGGCTCCAGCGCACGCAGCAGCGCCTCGACCTTGCCCTTGTCGCCGGTGACCTCGATCACCAGGGCGTCGGAGGCGTAGTCGACGACCGACGCGCGGAACAGATTCACGACCTCGATCACGTTCGACCGGGTGGCGTTGTCGGTGCGCACCTTCACGAGCATGTGCTCGCGCTGCACCGAGGTGGCCGGGTCGAGCTCGACGATCTTGATCACGTTGATCAGCTTGTTCAGCTGCTTGGTGACCTGCTCCAGCGGAAGCTCCTCGACGTCGACGACGACCGTGATGCGGGAGATCCCCGGCACCTCCGTCACGCCGACCGCGAGGGAGTCGATGTTGAAGCCGCGGCGGGCGAAGAGCCCCGCGACACGGGTCAGCAGGCCGGGGGTGTTCTCCACCAGCAGGCTCAGCACGTGGGTCGACATGGCTCAGTCCTCCTCGTCGAAGGCGGGCGCGTGGTCGCGCGCGTACTGGACATAGCTGTTGCTGACGCCCTGCGGCACCATCGGCCACACCATGGAGTCGGCGCTCACCACGAAGTCGATCACCACGGGGCGGTCGTTCGTGTCGAGAGCGAGCTGGATGGCCGCGTCGACCTCCTCCTCCTTCTCCACACGGATCGCGAGGCAGCCGTACGCCTCTGCGAGCTTGACGAAGTCGGGGATGCGGACCGTGCCGTGCCCGGTGTTCAGGTCGGTGTTGGAGTGGCGGCCGTCGTAGAACAGCGTCTGCCACTGCCGCACCATGCCCAGCGAGGAGTTGTTGATGATGGCGACCTTGATCGGGATGTTGTTGATCGCGCAGGTCGCGAGCTCCTGGTTGGTCATCTGGAAGCAGCCGTCGCCGTCGATCGCCCAGACCTGGCGTTCCGGCTCGGCGACCTTGGCCCCCATCGCCGCGGGGACCGAGTAGCCCATGGTGCCCGCTCCTCCGGAGTTGAGCCACGCGTTCGGACGCTCGTACTTGATGAACTGCGCGGCCCACATCTGGTGCTGCCCCACGCCCGAGGCGAAGATGCCCTCCGGTCCGGTGAGCTCGCCGATGCGCTGGATCACGTACTGCGGCGCCAGCAGCCCGTCGGTCGTCGGCGCGTAGCCGAGCGGGAACTCGTTGCGGAGGCCGTCGAGGTACGACCACCACTCCTCGATGTCGGGCTTCGCGCCACCCGTCGCACCGCGGAATGCGGCGTCGAGGTCGGTCAGCACGTCACGCACGTCGCCCACGATCGGCACATCGGCCGTGCGGATCTTCGAGATCTCCGCGGGGTCGATGTCCACGTGCACGACCTTGGCGTGCGGAGCGAACAGCGCCGCCTTGCCCGTCACGCGGTCGTCGAAGCGCGCGCCGAGCGACACGATGAGGTCGGCCTCCTGCAGCGCCAGCACCGCCGGAACGGTGCCGTGCATGCCGGGCATGCCCAGGTGCTGCGCGTGGGAGTCGGGGAAGGCGCCGCGGGCCATCAGCGTGGTCACCACGGGGGCGCCCGTGGACTCCGCGAGCTCCAGCAGCTCGGCGGCCGCACGACCGCGCACGACGCCGCCGCCGACGTACAGCACCGGCTTCTTGGCCTCGGCGAGCAGGGCGGCCGCGGCCTGGATCTGCTTGCCGTGCGCCTTGGTGACCGGGCGGTAGCCGGGCAGGTCGATCTTGGGCGGCCACACGAACGGGGCGACCGCCTGCTGCGCATCCTTCGTGATGTCCACGAGCACGGGACCGGGACGACCGGTGCCGGCGATCTCGTAGGCGGCCGCGATCGCGCCGGGGATGTCCGCCGCGTCCTTCACCAGGAACGAGTGCTTCGTGATCGGCATCGTGATGCCCACGATGTCGGCCTCCTGGAACGCGTCCGTCCCCATCAGGGTCGAGAACACCTGGCCGGTGATCGCCAGCAGCGGCACCGAGTCCATGTAGGCGTCGGCGATCGCGGTGACGAGGTTCGTCGCGCCGGGACCGGAGGTGGCGATGCACACGCCGACCTTGCCCGACGCGGACGCGTACCCCTCGGCCGCATGACCGGCGCCCTGCTCGTGGCGCACCAGGATGTGGCGCAGCTGCGACGCGTCCATGAGCGGGTCGTACACCGGCAGGATCGCGCCACCGGGGAGACCGAAGACGTCGGTGACGCCGAGCAGCTCGAGCGAGCGCACGACGGCCTCGGCACCGGTGATCTCCGGGGCGGATGAACGGGCGGGCGGCCTCGGCACGGCCGAGACGGTGTCAGCAGTCATGACTTTCCTTCTGGTGAACTGTGGAGGACGCCGGATGCCGATGCATCCGGGTCAGCCGGTGGTCGCTCCCTCGGCGGCGGACCGCACGAGGCGCGAGTACTTGGCAAGAACGCCTCGGGTGTAGCGCGGGGGAAGCGGCTCCCAGCCAGAGCGGCGGGAGGCGAGCTCCGCCTCGTCGACGAGTAGGTCGAGAGAGCGAGCTGCGATATCGACCCGTATCAGATCACCATCGCGCACGAAGGCGATGGGACCAGCGTCCACCGCTTCGGGTGCTATGTGGCCGATGCACAGGCCGGTTGTGCCGCCTGAGAATCGTCCGTCCGTCAAGAGTAGTACATCTTTTCCGAGCCCAGCGCCCTTGATGGCCGCGGTGATCGCGAGCATCTCCCGCATGCCCGGTCCGCCCTTGGGGCCCTCGTAACGGATGACGATGACGCTGCCCGGCTCGATCGAGCCCTCGGCGACCGCGTCCATCGCCGCACGCTCGCGCTCGAACACACGCGCCGGTCCCTCGAACACGGCCGCGTCGAATCCGGCGGTCTTGACCACGGCACCCTCCGGGGCGAGCGAGCCGTGGAGGATCGTGAGGCCGCCCGTAGCGTGGATGGGGTTGTCGAAGGTGTGGATGACCTCGCCGTCGATCGGCTGCGGGTCGAGGTCGGCGAGGTTCTCGGCGAGCGTCTTGCCCGTCACGGTGAGCGCGTCGCCGTGCAGCAGGCCCTCGTCGAGCATGGCCTTCATGATGACGGGGATGCCGCCGTGACGGTCGACGTCGTTCATCACGTACTTGCCGAACGGCTTCATGTCGGCCACGTGCGGCACGCGGTCGCCGATGCGGTTGAAGTCGTGCAGGCTCAGCTCGACCTCGGCCTCGCGGGCGATCGCGAGCAGGTGGAGCACCACGTTCGTGGAGCCGCCGAGGGCCATCGCGAGCGCGATCGCGTTCTCGAACGCCTCCTTCGTGAGGATGTCGCGGGTCGTGATGCCCTGGCGGAGCAGGTTCACCACGGCCTCGCCGGAGCGGTGCGCGAAGTAGTCGCGACGGCGGTCGGCCGCGGGCGGAGCAGCCGAGCCGGGAAGGCTGAGGCCGAGCGCCTCGGCGACCGACGCCATCGTGTTGGCGGTGTACATGCCGCCGCACGCCCCCTCACCGGGAGCGATCGCGCACTCGATGCGCTTGAGGTCCTCCTCGCTCATGAGACCGGCCCGGCACGCGCCGACCGCCTCGAACGAGTCGATGATCGTGACGTCCTTCTCGGTGCCGTCCGAGAGCTTGACCCACCCCGGCGCGATCGAGCCGGCGTAGAGGAACACGCTGGAGAGGTCGAGGCGGGCGCTGGCCATGAGCATGCCGGGGATCGACTTGTCGCAGCCCGCGAGGAGCACGGAGCCGTCGAGGCGCTCGGCCATCATCACGGTCTCGACCGAATCGGCGATGACCTCGCGCGAGACGAGCGAGAAGTGCATGCCCTCGTGGCCCATCGAGATGCCGTCCGACACCGAGATCGTCCCGAACTGCAGCGGGTAGCCGCCGCCGGCGTGCACGCCCTCCTTCGCGCCCTGTGCCAGACGGTCGAGGCTCAGGTTGCACGGCGTGATCTCGTTCCAGCTGGACGCGATGCCGATCTGGGGCTTGTCCCAGTCCTCGTCGCCCATGCCGACGGCACGGAGCATGCCGCGGGAGGTCGTGGCCTCGATGCCGTCGGTGACGACGCGGCTGCGGGGCTTGATGTCGATGGGCGCGCTGGAGGAGGGATCATGCGAGGACATGACGAGAGTCTATTCCTGCGCGAGCACCCGTTCGTCCGCACGCGGGCTCCAGAAGCGCGGCGATCTGTTGTGGGGTGTCCACACGCGTGCAGCGGGAGCCGGAGGGTCAGCCCCCGAGAGCGACCTGCCGCTCGTCGGCGAGCGTCTCCAGCAGGGCGCCCACCTGCTCCGGGGAATCCACCCGCAGGGCCGCGGCGCTCTCCCCCGGGCCGACGCGCACGCCGAGGTCGCCCTCGCCGAGCACGCGCATGGCGTCCTCATCGGTCACGTCGTCGCCCGCGAAGAGGATGCCCGTCGCGTCGAAGCGCTCCCGCAGCGCGGCCATCGCCGCATCCTTCCCCTCCGCCCGGGACGAGAACTCCAGCACCCGATGGCCCGCGCGGCGACGCCAGTGCGGAAACCGCTCGGCGACCAGCGCGTCGATCTCCGCGAACACGCGCTCCTCGGTCTCGCGGTCGGCGCGGCGCGTGTGCACCCCCATGCCGAACGTCTTCGGCTCCAGCTCCGCCCCCTCGTAGCGGTCGATGATCGGCTGCGCGGCCGCCCACAGCTCCTCGCGCGCACCGTCCGCCGTGGGGGCACCCGGCGCATCCGCCGCGCCTTCGCCGGGGAACCAGTACTGTGCGCCGTGCGACCCCGCGAGCGCGATCACCGAGTCGTCCGTGTGCTCGGTGATCTCACGCAGGTCGTGCATGCTGCGGCCGGAGACGAAGGCCACGACGGTGTCGCGCATCGCGGCGAGCCGGGCGATCTGGGTGGCGACCGCGGGATGTGCCCTGGCGGCCATCGGGTCGACGACGAGCGGCGAGGCCGTGCCGTCGAAGTCGAGGGCCACCACGAGCCGGGGGGTCGCGGCCAGCGCGGTCAGGTCGGCGTCGGCGGTTCCGGGGGTCCAGGGGCGCGTCACGGGTTCTCCGTTCGAGGTGCGGGTATCGGGCGAGCTCAGCGACCGCGTACCGCGGCGAGGGCGTCGAGGAAAGAGGTCGACCAGGCGTTCACGTCGTTGTCGAGCACGCGGCGCCGCAGCGACCTCATGCGGCGCGCCTGCTCGGCGGGCGACATCTCGACGGCCTCCATGATGGCGTCCTTGAGCCCGGCGATGTCGTGCGGGTTGACCCGGACGGCCTGGCGCAGCTCGTCGGCGGCACCCGTGAACTCGCTCAGCACCAGCACGCCGTGGTTGTCGGTCCGCGTCGCGATGTACTCCTTGGCCACGAGGTTCATGCCGTCGCGGAGCGCGGTCACGAGCATCACGTCGGCCGCGAGGTAGAGCGCCACCATCTCCTCGCGGGGATAGCCCTGGTGCAGGTAGCGGATGGCGGAGTGTCCGACCGTGTCGTGGTCGCCGTTGATGCGGGCGACCGCGAGCTCGATCTCGTCGCGCAGGTGGGCGTAGGCGTCCACGCGCTCGCGGCTCGGGCTGGCGACCTGGATGAGCGTGACGTCCTCGACGGCCAGGCGCCCGTCCTCGAGGAGCTCGCCGTAGGCCTTGATCCGGTGACCGATGCCCTTGGTGTAGTCGAGGCGGTCGACCCCGAGCAGGATCCGTTTGGGGTTGCCGAGACTCGCGCGGATCTCGGCCGCCCTCGCCCGGACGTCCGGTCGCGCGGCGAGCTCCAGGTACGGCGCCGTGTCGATGGAGATCGGGAACGCCTTGGCGAGCGCGGTCCTGGTCTCGCCGCCCTCGGGTACGGCGACGTTGGCTCCCTTGACCTCATAGCGCAGCCGACGCCGCACCGCCGTGAGGAAGTAGGTCGCGTCCTGCGCCCGCTGGAAGCCGATGACGTCCGCCCCGAGCAGGCCGCGCAGCACCTGGTCGCGCCAGGGCAACTGCGCATAGAGGCCGTGCGCGGGGAACGGGATGTGGTGGAAGTAGCCGATGGTCACGTCGGGTCGCAGCTCGCGCACCATCTGCGGTACGAGCTGGAGCTGGTAGTCGTGCACCCAGACGGTGCCGTCCTCCGCCACGGCTGCCGCGGCCGCCTCGGCGAAGCGCCGGTTCACCGTCACGTACGCCTCCCACCACTCGCGGTGGTACTGGGGTGGCGCGATCACGTCGTGGTAGAGCGGCCAGATGGTGTCGTTCGCGAAGCCCTCGTAGTAGTCGGCGACCTCGTCCGCGCTCAGAGCGACGGGGATCAGATCGATGCCGTCCGCCTCGAACGGGTCCAGCGCGACGTCGGGCTGCCCCGGCCAGCCGACCCAGGCGCCGTGCACACGGCGCATCATGGGCTCGAGGGCGGCCACGAGACCGCCCGGCGAGGTGCGCCATGTCTCTTCGCCGTCGGGGCCCACCACCCGGTCGACGGGTAGGCGGTTGGCGACGACGACGAAGTCAGCAGCGGTCACGGAGAGCTCCTTGGGGGTTTCATCCAGGCTATCGAGGAACCGCGGCGCTCGCCGATCTGCGCTCAGGGCTTGACGGGCGCGCGTCGATGCGTCACGCCGCTGAGGGCCCAGTTCGCGATACCCGCGCCGAACGCGATGGCCGCGGCGACCATGGGCAGCACCAGCGCGGCCTCGGTTCCCGCGCTCTCCGCGAGCTCGCCCGCCACGGCCGCGCCGATGGACTGACCCACGACGACACCGGATCCGAGCATCGTCATGACCGTCGCGGACCGACCGCGTGGGCTGCGTGCCGCGCCGAAGCTGTACTGCGTGACCAGGGTGGGGCCGATGCCGATGCCCATCACGGCCAGCGCGATCATCATGGCCGCGGGGCTGTCGACCACCCCGAGGAGCAGCGTGCCCGCGAGCAGGATCGCGGAGAACACGAGCCACCGCGCCCGCAGCGTGAAGCGAGCGGGGAGCCACGCGACGCCCAGGGCGAGCGCCGCCGATCCCACGCCCATCACGCCGTACAGCAGCCCGGCCTGCTCCGGCGCACCGCGGTCGGCCATGAACGACGTGAGCGAGGTGAGCATCGCGCCGAAGAACAGTCCGACGCCCAGGATGCCGAGCACCACGATCAGCAGTCGCGGGCGGAACAGCTCGGACACGGTCGAGGGAGCACGGCCGTCCGCGTCGCGGTCCTGCGACACCTGGCGACCGCTGGGGTGCAGGGCGAAGGCTCCCACGAAGACCAGCGTCAGGACCGCCGCGCCCACCAGCGGGGCCCAGGGCGCGAGAGCAGACGCGAGGATGCCGACCAGGAACGGCCCGAAGACGAACACGGTCTCGTCGGCCGCCGACTCGTACGCCATCGTTCCGGACACGGTCCTGGTGCGGCGCTCCTCCGGCATCCGCTCCACGATCAGCGTGACCAGGCGGGAGCGGGACAGCGGGGCCACCTGGGGCGCCGTCGCCCCGATGCCGACCGCGGCGAGCAGGACGAACCCGTCGGCGGCCTCGCCGTACACGACCGCGGTGAACAGCAGCAGCATGGCGGCGTTGCCGACCGCGAGCACGAGAAGCACAGCGCGCTGACCGAACCGATCGGCCGCGGCGCCCAGGAGCGGCCCGAAGCAGGCGGTCCCCAGGCCGACCGCAGCGGAGGTGAGTCCGCCCAGGGCGAGGGAGCCGCGGGCCGAGACCACCACGGTGAGCACGCCGACGACCATCATGGCGAACGGCAGTCGCGCGATGAACGCGATCAGGAAGTAGGGCAGGCCGGCGAGGCGGAAGAGGCTCGGCTCGTGGGCGCGGGCAGGAGGGGTGACGGTGACGTGTGTCATGGCTCTCGCGCGTCGATGACGCGATGTCGGGTGCCGCCGCTGTCCGCCGGAGAGGCCGGCGGCCGGTAGATACACGGTGTGTGCGGCCGCGGGTGACCCGCGACTCCCCCATGATAACGACCCCGCCTGCATGGGCGCCCTGCCAGCACCGCCCTCGCGTTGTCAAGGCAGGGCGAGGGACGGAGGGCGGCGGGTAGCGTAGGGGCATGCGCTACCTCTTCAGCACCGGACTCGTCGCCGCGATCTCGGCAGGGATCTCGCTGCTGCGCGGCACCCGCAACGAACCCATCACCTGGCGCTCGCTCCTGTCGTGGGTGAGCTGGGGCATCACGATGGCACTCGCGGTGGGCGCCGTGGTCGACATGCGTCGCGAGCGCCACGGCGTCCCGGTCGACGCCGACTCCCCGCAGTCCGTCAAGAAGTCGAAGAAGGCGCAGCGGCTGCAGTTCCGGTCGCAGAAGGCCCTCGCCGACGCGCAGGGGCACGCCCAGGACAAGCGGTCCTGACGCGCCCCCACGGCCCGCGGTCGTTCACCGGGTAAGGATGAGCGCCTCGCCCTGCCCGCCGCCGCCGCACAGCCCGACCGCGGCCGTGCCGCCCCCGCGTCGCACGAGCTCGTGAGCCGCGTGCACGACCAGGCGGTTCCCTGACGCTCCGATCGGGTGGCCGATCGCGATCCCGCCCCCGTGCACGTTGACGATGTCGCTGTCGAGACCCAGTTCGGTCTGCGACCGGGCGACGACCGCACCGAACGCCTCGTTGATCTCCACGATGTCCAGATCCGCCGGCGTGATGCCCTGCTTCTCGCACGCGCGCTCGATCGCCCGTGCGGGCTGCGCCTGCAGCGAGTTGTCCGGCCCAGCGGTCTGCCCGCTCGCGCCGACGGTCGCCAGCACGGGCCAGCCCTTCGCCTCCGCGATGCGCCGCGTCGCCACGACGACGGCCGAGGCGCCGTCGGAGATCTGCGAGGAGTTTCCCGCGGTGATGCTGCCGCCCTCCGCGAACGCGGCACGCAGCCCGGCCAGCGACTCCACGGTGGTGTCGGGGCGCACGCCCTCGTCCCTCGTGACGCGCAGCGGCTCACCGCGTCGCTGCGGCACCTCGACCGGCACGATCTCCGCGTCGAGCACGCCGGACTCCTGCGCCGCGGCGGCCCGCTGGTGCGAGAGCGCGGCGACCGCGTCCTGAGCCTCGCGCGTGAGGCCGAAGCGCTCGTTGTGCCGCTCGGTGGACGCCCCCATGCTCTCGCGGTCGTACGCGTCGGTCAGGCCGTCGTAGGCCAGGTGGTCGAGCACCTCGACGGTGCCGTACGCCCAGCCGTCGCGCGACCCCATCAGCAGATGCGGGGCCCTGGTCATGGATTCCATGCCTGCAGCCACCACGACCTCGGCGTCGCCGGTGCGGATCATGCGGGCGGCGTCGATCACGGCCGTCAGCCCGGACAGGCACACCTTGTTCACGGAGTGCGCCGGCACGTCCCAGCCGATCCCCGCGCCGATCGCCGCCTGCCTGGCCGCATTCTGTCCCGAGCCGGCGGCGAGCACCTGTCCGACGATCACGGCATCCACGTCGCCGGGGTCGACGTGTGCCTGCTCCAGAGCGCCGCGGATCGCGAACGAGCCCAGCTGCGGCGCGGTGAACGCGGCGAGCTGACCCTTGAGCCGACCCTGCGGGGTGCGCGCGGCGGCGACGATGACCACGTCGTCGTCCGTCACCATGTGGTTGTCAGTCATGGGTGGGGGTCCTTCCGTTCTGCAGTTCCGGGGAGAGGCTGAGGGGCGGTTCCGTGGCGGCGGCGACCTCGTCGATCGTGACACCGGGGGCGAGTTCGACGAGCACCAGGCCGTCGGGCGTCACGTCGATCACGGCCAGGTCGGTGATGATGCGGTCGACCACTCCGCGGCCGGTGAGCGGGAGGGAGCAGTCGTCGACGATCTTCGCCGACCCGTCCTTCGCCACATGCTCCATCAGCACGATGACCCTGCCCGCGCCGTGCACGAGGTCCATGGCGCCGCCCGGACCCTTGACCATCTTGCCCGGGATCATCCAGTTCGCCAGGTCGCCCGCGGCCGACACCTGCATGGCACCGAGGATCGCGGCGTCGATCTTCCCGCCACGGATCATGCCGAAGCTGAGGGCGGAGTCGAAGAAAGCCGCTCCGGGGAGCGTCGTCACGGTCTCCTTGCCCGCGTTGATGAGGTCGGGGTCGACCTCCTCCTCGCGCGGGTAGGGCCCGACCCCCAGGATCCCGTTCTCGGACTGCAGCACCACGGTCACGCGGGGCGGCACGTGGTTGGGCACGAGCGTGGGCAGCCCGATCCCCAGGTTCACGTAGGAGCCGTCCTGCAGCTCGGCGGCGGCGCGGGCTGCCATCTGGTCTCGCGTGAGCGCCATGTCAGGCTCCTTCCGCCGCGACGGTGCGTCGCTCGATGCGCTTGGGGATGTCGGTGCCGACCTCCACGATGCGGTGCACGAACACCCCGGGCAGGTGCACCGCGTCGGGGTCCAGGTCGCCGGGCTCCACGAGCCGCTCCACCTGCGCGATGCAGACGCGTCCGGCCATGGCCGCGAGCGGGTTGAAGTTGCGCGCCGCCTTGGTGAAGACGAGGTTGCCGTGACGGTCGCCCAGGGCGGCGTGCACGAGGGCGAAGTCGGTGGTGATGGCCTCCTCCAGCACGAACTCCCTCGGCTCCCCGCCCACGTCGAAGGTGCGCACGTCCTTCGCCGGCGATGCGACCGCGATGGAGCCGTCCGGATGGTAGCGGCGCGGCAGGCCGCCCTCCGCGACCTGTGTGCCCACACCCGTCTGTGTGAAGAACGCCGCGATACCCGCACCGCCGGCGCGCAGCTTCTCCGCGAGCGTGCCCTGGGGCGTCAGCTCGAGCTCGAGCTCGCCGCTGAGGAACTGGCGCTCGAACTCCCTGTTCTCCCCCACGTACGACGAGGTCATCTTCCGGATGCGCTGCGCCGCGAGGAGGATGCCGAGCCCCCAGTCGTCGACGCCGCAGTTGTTGCTGACGATGCTCAGGTCGGTCGTGCCCTGGGCGAGGAGAGCCTCGATCAGGGCGATCGGATTGCCGGAGAGGCCGAACCCGCCGACCGCGAGAGAGGCGCCGTCGGGGATGTCCGCGACGGCCGCGGCGGCGGACTCCCAGTGTTTGTCGATCACGTCTGCTCCTTCGGTTCCGTGCTCTCCTCCAGGATCCGCCCGGCGGGTGCGCCCACGCCAGCACGGTCTTGTGATGTGGCCCGCAGGCCGACTACCGTCCACAATGTGGAATCGACGTCTCGAAGCGTGCCCGGGGCCCAGGCGATCGCGAGGGCGGCCGGGCTCCTGCGCCTGGTCACCGCGTCCGGGGCGGAGGGCGCGACGCTGCAGGAGCTCGCTCGCGCCTCGGGGCTGTCGCGCTCCACGGCGCATCGGCTGCTCACCGCCCTCCGCGTGGAGGGCCTGGTCGACCGTGACACGGACAGCGCGCGCTGGATGCCGGGGCCGGAGCTGTTCCTGATGGGATCCGTGGCGGCGGCGCGCTACGACGTGACCGGCCTCGCGCGCGACATCGTGCGCTCGCTCGCCGTCACGACCGAGGAGAGCGCGTTCTTCTCGGTGCGCCGCGCCGACGAGACCGTCTGCCTGCTGCGCGAGGAGGGCTCGTTCCCGATCCGATCCTTCGTCCTGAGCGAGGGGGTGCGCTTCCCCCTCGGTGTCGCGAGCGCCGGCCTGGCGATCCTGTCCTTTTTGCCGGACCACGATGTGGATGCCTATCTCGAACGGCACCCCGACCTGGAGACCCACTGGGGTCGCGCCCACGGGCGGGCTCCCCTGCGTGCGCGACTGGCGGAGACCAAGGAGCGCGGGTACGCCGTGAACCCCGGTCTCATCGTGGAGGGCAGCTGGGGCCTGGGCGCCGCCGTGTTCGATCGCGCGGGGCGCCCGGAATGGGCGCTGAGCCTGACCGGTGTGGCCTTCCGGTTCGGACCGGATCGCCAGGCCGAGCTGGGCCGCATCCTGCTGGCGCACGCCCATCAGCTCTCGGCGCGGATCGCGAACGCCCGCCGCTGACGCGTATACATACCAAGCGATATATACTGGCTGGTATGAATCGCGTGGATGTCATCCCGTCGCTCGTGCTCTCCGGGTACGCGCTCGGCCGGATCGCCGCTCAGGACGCGGGGAACGACGCCCCGGCGGCACAGTGGCGCGTCCTCAGCCTGCTCACCCAGACGGGGCCCCGTCGCGTGGGCGAGCTGGCCGCGGCGGCGCGCACGACCCAGCCCGGCATGACGCGGCTGATCGGCACCCTCGAACGCGAGGGGCTCGTGCACCGCTCCCCCGATCCCGACGACTCCCGGGCGATCACGGTCGCCATCACGGAGGCCGGGACGGCAGCCGTGGACGAGTGGAGGGCGGAGTTCCGCTCCACCATCGCCCCGCGATTCGCAGACCTCGACGACGACGACTGGGCAGCGCTCACCCGCGCGGCCCGGATCCTCGCCGAGCGCACCACCGCCGACAGAGCAGGAGACCACCAGTGACCCAGACCACCGCCGCATCGACCCCGTCCGTCTGGAGGCAGCCCGCGCAGGTGTGGGCGGTCGCGTTCGCCTGCGTCGTCGCGTTCATGGGCATCGGGCTGGTCGACCCCATCCTGCCCGCCATCGCCGAGTCGCTCGAGGCGTCACCGGTCGAGACCGAGCTGCTGTTCACCAGCTACCTCCTCGTCACCGGCCTCGCGATGCTCGTCACCAGCTGGGTCTCCAGCCGTATCGGCGCCAAAGCGACGCTCCTCGTCGGTCTCGCGCTGATCGTGGTGTTCGCTCTCCTCTGCGCCCTGAGCGGCAGCGTCGACGCGGTGATCGGGTTCCGGGCGGGCTGGGGCCTCGGCAACGCGCTGTTCATCTCCACGGCTCTCGCGACCATCGTCGGGGCAGCCTCGGGCGGCAGCGGCGCGGCGATCGTGCTGTACGAGGCAGCCCTGGGTCTGGGCATCGCCGTGGGTCCGCTGCTCGGCGGCATCCTCGGCGAGCAGAGCTGGCGCGGCCCCTTCTTCGGTGTCGTCGTGCTCATGGCGATCGCGTTCATCGCGGTGTCCCTGCTGCTGCGCGGCCCGAGCGAGAAGCGCACGCCCGTTCCGTTCTCCGCGCCGTTCACAGCACTCCGTCGTCCCGCGCTCGCGATCCTCGCCGTCGCCGCGCTGTTCTACAACATCGGCTTCTTCGTGCTGCTGGCGTTCTCGCCGTTCCCCCTGGGCTTCGGCGCGATGGGCATCGGCTTCGCCTTCTTCGGCTGGGGTGTCGCGCTCGCGGTGACCAGCGTGTGGGTCGCACCCGTGCTGATGCGGCGCATGCCCCGCACCCGGATCATCCTGGTCGTGCTGCCCCTGCTGGCGATCGACCTCGTGGTCGCCGGACTCGTCGTCGACAGCGCCGCCGCGCTCGTGGCGTGCATCATCGTGGGCGGCCTGCTGCTCGGCATCATGAACACGGTGCTGACCGAGGCCGTGATGGAGGCCACCGATCTGCCCCGCTCGGTCGCATCGTCCGCCTACTCGGCCGTCCGCTTCCTCGGTGGCGCGATGGCTCCGCCGATCGCGGCACTCCTGTGGCACCTGTTCAGCGCGACCGTTCCGTACCTGTTCGCGGCGGTCGCGGTGCTCCTCGCCGCGCTCACCGTGTTCCTCGGCCGTCGTGCCCTCGCGCACATCGACGACGAGCCCGCTGACCCCGCGGCGGAGGACGCCCAAGCCATCGTCGTCGGCGACGCGGCCTGAGCCCCTCCACTACCGTGGTGCCATGACCGACGCGCCCTCGCTTCCCGAACGCAGCCGCCTGGTGCATCAGCACCTCGTCGAGGCGGGTGTCGATGCGGAGATCCGGGTCCTCCCCGACTCCGCTCGAACCGCGACGGAGGCCGCGGCCGCCATCGGCTGCGAGGTCGCCGCGATCGCCAACAGCCTGGTGTTCCTCGCCGACGGTGACCCGGTGCTCGTGATGACGAGCGGCGGACACCGGGTCGACCTCGGCGTCCTGGCGCGCAGTGTCGGCGCGACGGACGTCTCGATGGCGCCGGCGTCCGTCGTGCGGGAGGCGACAGGTCAGGCGATCGGCGGCGTGGCACCGGTCGGGCACCCGGCACCGCTGCCGACCTACCTCGACCGCGCACTCACGGCGTTCCCGGAGATCTGGGCTGCCGCAGGGCACCCGCACACGGTGATGCCCCTCACCTTCGCCGAACTGGAGCAGCTCACGCACGGCACCGTGATCGACGTCGCCGGAGCCTGATCCGGGCTCCGTGCATCCAGGGCCGTGCACCCGCGCACCCCGTGCAGCATGATGGGACGATCGAGTCCGGTGCGCGGGGCATCGGCGGACACGGATCTGCGAGGGTGAGACATGTGCGGACGATTCGCGAACGATGCGACCACCGACGAGCTGATCCGCGAGTTCGTCGCCGAGGGCGGCCGTCCCGAGGACTGGTGGAAGTCGTGGCACGGCGCCTACTCGATCGCCCCCACCGAGAACGCACCGATCGTCCGCGACCGCGGTGAGGGCCGCATCCTCGAGCTCGTCCGCTGGGACTGGCAGAGCCCGCCCAACCGCCCCCAGCGCGCGCCGCTCATCAACGCCAGGATGGAGAAGCTGGCGGCCGGGTTCTGGGCACCCGCGTTCTCCGCGGCCCGGTGCATCGTCCCGATGCGCGGCTACTTCGAGTGGACCGGCGAGAAGGGGCGGAAGACCCCGCACTTCCTGCACGCCGACGGCCTGCTCGCCGCCGCGGGACTGACGTGGTCCATGGAGCACGAGGGAGAGCGGGTGCGATGCTTCGTCGTGGTCACCAGGGAGGCCAGGGACGCGAGCGGAGAGGTCCACGACCGCATGCCGGCCTTCCTGACGCCGGACACGTGGGACACCTGGCTCAGCCCGGACAAGCTGACCGGGCAGGCGAAGCTCGACGCGCTGGCGATGCTGGACCATAGCTCGGCGGATGTCGCCGCCACGATCCGCGGACGCATCGTGGACCGCAAGGTCAGCAACACCCGCACGCTCGACCCGTCCGACCCCACCCTCCTCGATCCCGTCGCCTGAGACGCCCCTGTCGCCGGCCGGGGTATCCGGTTCCTCGAATGTGTGAGACCGTAGAGGAACACCACACCAGTGATCATCTTGGTTGCGCCTCTTGGCACAGGTTTCTGTGGCGGAACAGGAAGCAGGTCATGGGTCGTTTCGTGTACGAGAACAGCGTGAAGGTCGAGATCGAGGATCGGGCGCTCACACACGTCCAGCTCGTCATGACCGCGAAGCTCCGCCGCGGGGAGCCGTTCGGCTTCACCTGGCGGGAAGACGCCAGCATCGGCGGCGGACGCACCACGGTATGGGTGCACGCGGGCAGCTCGCTCGTCTTCAAGTACAACGGCAGCCGCCAGCCGGCCGTCAACCGGGCCTGGGTCGACGCACTCGCGTTCACGGCCAACGCCCCCACCGGGCTGTACCTGGTGTCCGAGCCCGCAGAGCAGGCACCGACGGATCGCGAAGCGGTCCTCGCCCCGGCGTGACCGCCCGTAACACGATGCGCAGGCTGGTTCAACCCCTCTTGCCGCCTCGGTGAGCCCTGCCTACCGTGGACCGCATGGGGAACACCGAGACGACCACGACGCACATCGAGATCGATGGGCACGACTTCGCGCTCCCGTCCAGCACCGACGTGGCTGACCTCATGACGCGCATCGAGGCTGCGGCACGTTCCGAGCCGACCTTCGTCGATCTCGCCACCGGCGACAGTCTGACGAGTGTGCTGATCACGGCGCACTCTCGCGTGGCGGTCTACCTGCGGCGGAGCACCACGGATGCGCCTCCTCCCGTCGATCTGCGATCCGCCCTCGACTGGGACCTCTGACGCGTCGCGCGCCTCCTAAGCTGGGAGGATGCTCATCGCCCTCATCCGCCCCCTCGGCACCGCAACCGCCGACGTCGTCGGCACGTCCCTCGAGGATGTGCGCACACAGCTGGCCGCCCACGCGCAGCCTGGGTTCGACCTGGCATCCGCACCGGTGCGGATGCTGAAGGGCGAGGCGAAGATGGAGGCCACGGGAACGTTCCGCCGGGTCGACGGCGTCGAGCAAATCGAGGCGGAGGACATGGCGTCGCTCGAGGCCAAGGTTCCGGAGGGCTGGCAGATGCTGTCCGTCCGGCGCGCCTGACCGCACGCCGTCGACCGGACGAGCACCGTACGAGAGAAGCCCTCGACCGTGGAGCACGGATCGAGGGCTTCTGCGTGGTGCACCCCCAGGGACTTGAACCCTGAACCCACTGATTAAGAGTCAGTTGCTCTGCCGATTGAGCTAGAGGTGCGTGGCCCGGGATAACCCCGACCGAGGAATTACATTACCAGCCGATCAGCCGCCGACGAAATCGTGTGCCGCCCGGGCGCGCCAAGCACACGCGTACGCCTCGGGACGCGGCCATGGTGGCCGATGGTCACTCAGGGCGGCGCGGTCACCGCCACTATCCTGGGAGCGTGACTCAGCCCCCTGCCGCGACCGACCTGCGCGCCGACCTTGCCCTCGCCCTCCGGCTCGCCGACGCGGCGGACGCCCAATCTCTGCCGCGCTTCGACGCCGCGGATCTGGAGATCTCCACCAAGGCCGACCGGTCGCATGTCACCGACGCCGACCTGGCGACCGAGCGTGCGGTGCGCAGCATCCTCGAGAGCGAACGGCCCGATGACGGCATCTTCGGCGAGGAGTTCGGCGCACAGGGGGCCACGGACCGACAGTGGATCATCGACCCGATCGACGGGACGGCGAATTTCCTGCGCGGCGTGCCGCTGTGGGGCACCATGATCGCTCTGGCGGTCGACGGGGTGCCCCAGGTCGGGGTGGTGAGCATGCCCGCGCTGGGACGACGCTGGTGGGCGGCCGCCGGCGACGGCGCGTGGACCGCCGTGGACGGCGAGGAACGACGACTGACGGTCTCCGCCGTGTCCTCCCTGGATGACGCGAGCGTGAGCTTCCAGAGCATCGCTCAGTGGCGGGACGCCGGGCACCTCGACGCCCTCCTGCGACTGTCGGACCGGGTCTGGCGGGACCGCGCCTACGGCGACGTGTACGCCTACATGCTGCTGGCCGAGGGCCGCCTCGACATGGTGGCCGAGTTCGATGTGAAGGAGTATGACATCGCGGCCGCCGTGGCGATCGTGCGCGAAGCCGGCGGCCGGATGACGTCCTTCGAAGGCAGCGAGACGATCTCCGCCCGCTCGACACTCGCCACCAACGGAGTCCTTCACCAGGACCTCCTCGCGCTCCTGCACGACGACTGACCGCCACCGCGATCCCGAGGACCCCCATGACGGCCCGCAGCCTTCCCGCCGCCACCGGCGCGCTGCTGGTGCTGCTGCTGGCGGGCTGCAGCGGGGCTCCGCACGCCGAGCCCACCCGCTCTCCTCCTGCCACGGCCGACACCACGGTCGAGACGTCCTCCCCCGCCCCCGTTCCGGCGCCCGAACCCACGGGCGAGGAGCTCACGTGCGAGTCGATGATCTCCGACGGCACGGTCGCCGCGCTGACGTCGGCCGGCTGGAGTGCGCAGGGCAAGGAGTTCCGGGCCGGAGGCGTGGAGTTCACCGAGGGACTGCTCTGCTTCTGGGCCGACTTCTCGGTGCCCTCGGACCACGGTCAGCTGTACGGATGGGCCCGCGTCAGCGCCGCGGACGCGGCGGAGGCGCAGGCCGGGCTGCTCGCCGAGGGGTGGCAGCGCGAGGAGTCGGAAGAGGGCGTGTACGTCACGGAGGACCCGGAGTTCTCGATGGGAACCGATGAGGACGGCTACGGCATGACCTACCTCTTCGGCGACGGCTGGGTGAAGTTCGCCGACACCCGCCAGAGCCTGCTGCTCGTCGACTGGGCGGACTGAGGGCACCGCGGCCGCTCAGGGGCGACCGCGCCCCATCGAGCTGTCGCGGATGCGCCCGAACCGGTGCGTCGTCGGCGGCGTCCACAGCAGGGTCACGAGCACGCCCGCGACCAGCCCCGTGATCCCGGCACCCCAGTCCCAGCGATCCCCCGCGAGCAGCACCGCGACGCTGACCGCGATGGCGAGCGTCAGCACGATCGTGAGCAACAGGCGCGACAACCCGCTGCCCCGCCGCACGCCCGCCGCGATCGCGAGCACCAGGAGCCCGAACAGGGCGATCGATGCGCCGAGGAGCGAGAACGCCGTCCGTCCCACCGTCCCCTCGTAGCGCGAGAGGAACACCAGCACACCGAACGCCGTGGCGAGCAGGCCGAAGACATAGGCGAGGGCTGCGACCCCATTCGTGAGGACCCGCGCCACGGTGCTGCCGCGGGCAGCCTGAGCGGCGCGCTCGGTTTCGCCGGTGCGGTCGCCGCTCGGGCGAACACGATCGACGACGACGCGGCGATGGACGAACCGGATGATCTCGATCGCGGCGATCATCACCGCGACGATCCCGGTGAGGGCCAGCGCGAGCTCCTCCCCCGGATCGACCAGGGCGAAGAAGCTGCGCGCCGGCGGCAGGCTGAAGATGCCGACGAGCAGCACGAACATGGCGCCCACCACGAGGACCTTGAAGCGATTGAGGGGCCGCGCCAGCACCGCCAACACCCAGATGCCGACGATCGCGAGGATCACGGTCGCGCCGGTACGCAGCTGCTCCTCGGAGACGCCGAGACCGCGCGCGACAGCGTCGTACCAGGTGAGGCCGCCCGCCACGACGACGCCGGCCGGGATCGCGAAGCTGAGGGATCGCCACAGGAAGCCGGGGAGGTAGCGCGAGGCGTTCGGCATGAGCGCCAGGAAGAACGCGGGGATCCCGATGGTGAGGCCGTCGGTGATCGACAGCTGGCGCGGGAGGAACGGGAAGGCCAGGATCAGCGCACCGAACACGACGGCGAGGGTCGTCGCATACGCCGTCTTGGTGAGGAACAGCATCGAGACGCGTTCGATGTTCGCGATGACCTGCCGCCCCTCGGCCACGACGTCGGGCAGGTGGGAGAACTGCCCGTCGAGCAGGACGAGGCGCGCGACGGCCTTCGTCGCCGGCGAGCCGGAGTTCATGGCGATCCCGATGTCGGCCGTCTTGATCGCCAGGGCGTCGTTGACCCCGTCTCCGGTCATGGCGACGGTGTGTCCGTGGCTCTGCAGCGCGGTCACCATGCGCTTCTTCTGCTCCGGCGTCACCCGCCCGAACACCTGCTGGCTGTCGAGGAGCCGGGCGAGCTCGGCATCGTCGTCGGGGAGCTCCCGCGCGTCGAACCCCTCCTCCACGTCGAGTCCGACCTCGCGCGCGATCGCCGCCACGGTCCGCGGGTTGTCTCCGGAGATGATGCGGATGGCCACCTCCTGGCGGCGGAAGTACTCCAGCGTCTGCGCGGCGTCAGGACGCACCTGTTCGCGGAAGGTGAGGACGCGGACGGGGGCCAGTCCGGCGGGCAGGCGCTCCTCGGCGATCTCAGACTCGGACAGCGGCTGTTCCGCCCGCGCGAGGACCAGCGTGCGGCGCCCGCTCTCCGCGAGCCTCGTGACCGTGCGGCCGAGCTCGGTGCTGCTCGAGGTGGCCTCGTCGCCGAAGATCATCTCCGGTGCCCCCATCACCCAGGTGCCGTCGACCTCCTCGAACACCGTGGCGCTCCATTTGCGCGCCGAGGAGAACGGGATGTCTCCGCGGACGTGCAGCGGTGCGCGCACCGGGTGGTCGGCGCGCAGGGAACGGGCCGTCGAGTTCGCGTCCGGAGCTGCCGCATACCAGGCCAGCACGGCGGCCACCTCGTCTGCACGGGACGGAGACGCGCCGCCGATCGTGTGCTCGGCGTCGAAGACGATGTCGCCCACCGTGAGCGTGCCGGTCTTGTCGAGGCACACGACGTCGACACGCGCGAGCCCCTCGACCGCCGGCAGCTCGTTCACCAGCACCTGTCGACGCGCGAGCCGCGACGCTCCGACCGCGAACGCGATGCTGGTCATCAAGACGAGGCCGAGCGGAATCATCGCGGTCAACGCGGCGATCGTGTTGACGACCGCCTGCTGCCACGAGCCTGAGCTGAACGCCGTCGCATAGCCGCCGGTCACGATGATCTGCGCGTTCAGCACGAGGAGCCCGACGGGACCGATGATCCAGCCCACCCAGGTGAGGACGCGATCGATCGACGACCGGAGCTCGCTCGCCACCAGCGAGAACCGCCGCGCCTCACCCGCGAACCGGTTCGCGTACGAGTCCGCCCCGACGCGGGTGGTGACGGCGAGCCCTTCGCCGGCGACGACGACCGCCCCCGATAGCGCCTCATCGCCCGGGTGCTTCTCGACTGGGTCCGACTCGCCGGTGAGCATCGACTCGTCGATCTGCAGCCCGCGGGACTGCGTGACCGTGGCGTCGGCCGGGACCTGTTCGCCGGCACGCAGCACGAGCACGTCGTCGAGCACCACATCACCGGGGACCACCTCCGTCTCGGCTCCGTCCCGTCGGACGAGCGCACGCGGGGCGTTCATCAGGGCGAGGCGATCGAGAGCCGCTTTCGCTCGGAACTCCTGCACGCAGCCGATGATCGCGTTGGAGAACGCGGCGAGACCGAAAAGGGCATCCTGCCACCGCCCGATCGCGAACAGCACGAAGAAGCACGCGAACACGATCCCGTTGAAGATGGTGAACACGTTCGCGCGGACGATGCTCCAGGCGCTCCGGCTCGTATCGGCCGTGAACGCGTTCGTTCGGCCCGTCGAGACGCGTTCCGCCACCTGGGCGCGCGTGAGTCCGTCGGCGGGCGTGGGCGGGGTCATCGTCACGGCCTCAATATAGGCCGCGCCGGCGTCTCCTGCGGCATGCCCTCCTCCGCGTCTGCTCCCTGGGCCGCGCGTGGTCGCATTGTCAACCGTCTGGCCCCCGATCCTCCGGGAGGAGAGGCTGGAGGAAGTCAGCCAGAAAGGAACGCGCATGAGCAGCGACAGCCACCGCAACGACATCAGCACCGAATCCTCCCCCGGGCCCGACGAGAACGACAACCTCGGCGCCGAGGACAACAAGGGCGAACCGCCCACGGTGCCACCCACCGGCGACGACGACGTGGAGGCTCACGACGGCACCGACGCCGACTAGCTGGTCTCGGAACGACGAAGCCCCCGTGTTCATGAGGAACACGGGGGCTTCGTCTGTGACAGCGACCTGGTGGAGCTGGGGGGAATCGAACCCCCGTCCAACGCTGAGTCTCCACGCCTTCTCCGGGCGCAGTCTGTGGAAGCGTTCTGCTCGGCTCCGACCTTTGTCACAGACACCTAAGTCGACGAGCCCAGCCTGGGAAGAGTCCCACGTGACGTCCAGACGCCGTCACGCAGCAAGATTCCTAGATGACGCCAGGATCCGTATCGGAATCACATACGGTCTGACGGACTATCGGGCTCGCTTAGGCAGCGAGGGCGAAGTCGTTGCGCTTGGATTCGGCAACTATTGTTTTGCAGAGAGCGTTTACGAGATAACTCTGCATCCTCGGCCCGCTTCTCGTGGATTCACAGGCGCTGTCGAAACCGATCAGCCCCGTGGTCCTTCTCTCGAAGGAGCCGCTGTCACACTGTGGAATTACCAGGCCGGGCGACATGCACCCGAGCATCACAGGTTACAACGTTCGGAGGCCCTTCGCCATTCCGCCCCTGCCCCGACCGGCTCGCGTAGAGTCGGCGCATGAGCGAGGTCATCGTCACCGTCCGTGGTGAGCACGAAGTGCGGGTCCACCCCGAGCGTGCCACCGTCCGTGTCTCCGTCCGTGCCGAGGGGCCGGAACGCGGCCCCGTGGTCGACGAAGCCCTGCGTCTCTCCGAGCCCGTGCGCGAAGACCTCGCCGAGCGCACGAAGACCGGGTCAGCGCTCGACTGGAGCAGCGCGAACCTCAGCGTCCGGGCGGAGCGCCCGTGGAGCAGCGATGGCTCGCGCCTCGCGCCCGTCTACATGGCCGGCGTCGACTTCACCGCGACGTTCGCGGAGGACGGCGAGCTCTCCCTGTGGGTCACCGAGGTCTCAGCGCGGGAGGGAGTCGAGGTCGGTTGGGTGGACTGGCACCTCACCCCCGAGACCCGCACCCGTGTCGAACGCGAGGTCGCGGCCCGCGCCGTGGAGGCCGCCGTGCTGCGCGCCGAGGCGTACGCGGGTGCCGTCGGCCTCCATCAGGTCTCGCCCGTCGAACTGGCCGACGTCGGGCTGATCGCCCCCGGCCACCCCGGCCCCGGTACGCCCCTGATGAAGGCTCGCGGAGCGGTCGCGTTCGCCGCCGACGCCGCACCCTCCATGCAGTACGAGCCGGAGGAGATCGTCATCTCGGCAACCGTCGAGGCGCGTTTCCTCGCCCGCTGAGCGCGGAGCTCACCCCTCCGCGACGAACGGCGCCAGCTCGGCCGCCAGGCGTTCGGACACCCGCGCGTGCACGGCGCTTCCCTGCTCCTGATGCTCGACGGAGAGCAGCATGCCCGTCTCGTGGATCGCGGCGACGAGGTCGCCCCGGTCGTAAGGGACCACCGCACGAATCTCGACCGCGGGCTGGGGCAGCGCCGCCTCGATCGCGGACCGCAGCTCGTCGATGCCCTCCCCCGAGCGCGACGACACGAAGTGCGCGTGCGGCTCCAGGCCGCGCAGCACGAGACGCTCATCCTCGGGGATCAGGTCGGCCTTGTTGAAGACCACGATCTCCGGCAGGTCGCGCACCCCGACGTCGCCCATCACGTCGCGAACCGTCTGCAGCTGGCCGGCCGGGTCGGGGTGCGACCCGTCGACGACGTGCAGCACGACATCGGCGTCGCCCACCTCTTCCAGCGTGGAACGGAAAGCCTCGACCAGCTGGTGCGGCAGGTTCCGCACGAAACCCACCGTGTCGGTGAGGGTGTAGACACGGCCGTCCTCGGTCGCCGATCGGCGCACGGTCGCGTCGAGGGTGGCGAAGAGGGCGTTCTCGACGAGCACGCCGGCGCTCGTCAGGGCGTTCAGAAGGCTGGACTTGCCGGCGTTGGTATAGCCCGCGATCGCGACGGAGGGAATCGTGTTGCGCTTGCGCTCGGCCCGCTTGGCCTCGCGAGCCGGCGCGAAGTCGCGGATCTGCTTGCGCAGCAGCGCCATCTTCGTGCGGATGCGACGACGATCCAGCTCGATCTTCGTCTCACCCGGGCCGCGCGATCCCATCCCCGCGCCGCCTGCGCCGACCTGCCCACCGGCCTGGCGGCTCATGGACTCACCCCATCCGCGCAGCCGCGGAAGGAGGTACTCGAGCTGCGCGAGCTCGACCTGGGCCTTGCCCTCGCGGCTCTTCGCGTGCTGGCTGAAGATGTCGAGGATCACGGTCGTGCGGTCGATCACCTTGACCTTGACGACGTCTTCGAGGGCGCGACGCTGGCTGGGCGCCAGTTCGGTATCCGCGATGACGGTGTCCGCCCCGACCGCGGCCACGATGTCCTTCAGCTCCTGCGCCTTGCCTCGTCCGAGGTAGGTCGCGGCGTCAGGGTGGGGCCTCCGCTGCAGCACGCCGTCCAGGACCACGGCACCCGCCGTCTCGGCCAGCGCGGCCAGCTCGCGCAGCGAGTTCTCCGCGTCTTCCTGCGCCCCCTGCGGGTACACGCCCACCAGCACGACGTTCTCGAGCCGTAGCTGTCGGTACTCGACCTCGGTGACGTCTTCCAGTTCGGTCGAGAGTCCGGCCACGCGACGCAGCGCATGCCGATCTTCGAGGTCCCACTGCTGACCGTCGGTCTGCGAGTGCGCGGCCGTGGCCTCGTCCTGCAGGGCCTGGGCGGCGCCGAAGACGCGGACCTCCGATCGCTTCTCCGCGTTCGAAAGCACTCGGTCGACCGTCTGGTCGTCGGTGGAGGGGATCTTCGTCTCCGTCATCCGTTCCTGTCTCTGGTTTCCTCGCGAGCCTTAACCTTAGCCCGCACCGTCCGGTACGCTCACCGTATGGGGTCCGACCACTACTTCACTGCGGCCCCGGCAAGCCCCGAGAACCTGCGCACGATCCGTGTATCCCTGGCAGGGCGCGAGCTGGAGATGACCACCGCCGGTGGGGTCTTCAGCCCGGATCGGCTCGATGCCGGAACCGCGGTCCTTCTCGCCAACACTCCGCCCGTTCCACCCGGCGGCCATCTTCTCGACCTCGGCAGCGGCTGGGGACCCATCGCCCTGTCGATGGCTCTGGCTTCACCGCACGCCACCGTCTGGGCGGTGGACGTGAATGAACGTGCGCTCGACCTCGTGCGTCGCAATGCTTCCGCGCTCGGCCTCACCAATGTCAACGCCGCGCTGCCCGGAGATGTTCCCGACGACGTGACCTTCCGCACCATCCGCTCCAACCCGCCGATCCGCGTGGGGAAGAACGAGCTCCACGGGCTTCTCGAACGGTGGATCCCCCGGCTCGACGAGCGCAGCGATGCCTGGCTCGTGGTGCAGCGCAATCTGGGTGCCGACTCCCTGCAGCGGTGGATCGCCAGCACGTTCCACCCCGGCTTCAGCGTCTTCCGCACCGCGACCGGCAAGGGCTACCGCATCCTGAAGGTGCGCAAGCACGGCACGCCACCGACGGAGCCGATCGCGCTGGTCTGATCCGCGCCTCAGAGCAGGTCGATCTCACCCTGGAAGACCAGCTGCGCAGGCCCGGAGAGCGCGACGTGCTCGCCGTCCTCCGCCGGAAACATCCGCACGGCCAGTGTGCCACCGGGAACCTCGACCTGCCAGTTGTTCGGCGCCTGCGCACCCGCCCAGTACCGCACGGCGAGGGCCGTCGCCGCGACACCGGTTCCGCAGCTGAGCGTCTCGCCGACGCCGCGCTCGGAGACCCGCATGCGCACATGGCCGATGCCGTCGCGGACCAGGGGTTCACCCGGGACGACGAACTCGACGTTGGCGCCCGCAGGAAGGGCGGGTTCGAGCTCGGGTGCACGCGTCAGCTCGAGCAGCGCGAGTTCGGCCTCGGATGCCAGCGCGACAACGACGTGCGGGTTGCCCAGATCGATGCCGAGGCCGGGGCGGGTCACGGTGAGCCCATCCGCACGGACGAGTGGGTCGTCGCCCGACAGGCGCCACGCCCCGAGGTCGACCTGGTAGCCGTTCGCGCTGCGGGTCACGTCGCGCACTCCGGCCCTGGTACCGATCGGCAGCGTCGCGCCCTGCTCGATACTCGCGAGACCGGAACGCACCAGATAGTGCACGAACACGCGGATCCCGTTGCCGCACATCTCCGCGACCGAGCCGTCGGCGTTGCGATAGTCCATGAACCACTCCGCGGCGGGCTCTTCCGCCAGCGCCGCAGCGCCCTCCGGAAGGGACGCAGAGCGGACGACCCGCAGGACCCCGTCTGCGCCGATGCCGAAGTGGCGGTCGCAGAGCACAGCCACCTGCTCCTGTGACAGAGGCAGCTGCCCATCGGGGTCGGCGATGATGATGAAGTCGTTGCCGGTGCCGTGCCCCTTGGTGAATGCGACCATGCTCCCAGTCTAGGGACGGTTCGTTCCCCCCTCGTCGCGGACGACGCGATAGCGCCCGCACAGGAAGCTGCGGTTGCGCGCGACCTCGAGCAACTCCAGATCGAGTCGACGAGGAAGAAGCGGTGCACCTGACCCGAGGGTGACCGGGGCGTATTGCACCCAGACCTCGTCGAGAAGCCCGGCGTCGGCGAACTGCCCGGCGACGTCTCCCCCGCCGACGATCCAGACATCGCGGCCCTCCGCCGCCGCCACCGCGCGGGCATGCACCTCGCTCACGGAGTCGCTGGTGAGTTCGACGGCCGCCCCCGTGGGCAGCTCGAGGTCGCGGTGCGTGAGCACCCACGTCGGCTGGGTGTACCCCCACCGTCCCTCCTCGTGCCGCATCACCCATTCGTAGGTGGACGCCCCCATCACGAGGGCGCCGACATTCTTCTCGAACGACGGATACGCCATCGGCCCCTCCAGATCGATGTCCTGGCTCAGCAGCCAGTCGAGTGAATGGTCGAGCGTGGCGATGAACCCATCGAGACTGGAGGCGGTGTAGAAGTGAGTGGCCATGCGCGCAGTCTTGCATCGGGCACCGACACTCGTCAGTCGGCGAGAAGCTGCTCCGCGGAGGTCGGCACGTCGTGCCACTCGAGCTGCGGGTAACGCTTGAACCACGACACCTGACGGCGGGCGTACCGGCGGGTGAGGGCCTGCGTCTCCGCGATCGCCTCCGCCTCCGTGAGCCGGCCGTCCAACTGTCCCAGCGCCTGGGCGTAGCCGATCGCGCGGGAAGCCGTGGTGCCGCTCTCCAGGCCACGCCCACGGAGACTCTCGGCCTCCGCCACCAGCCCCTGCGCCCACATGCGGTCGACCCGGTCGTTCAGCCGGCGCACGAGCGGCTCGCGGTCCAGGCGCAGGCCGATGATCCGCGTCTGCGGCATCCACAGCGTCGGCGCATCGGGAAGCGCTGCCCCGTGCGTAGCACTCCCCTGTTCCACCACTTCGAGCGCACGGATGACCCGTCGGCTGTTCCTGGGGTCCACGCGCTCCGCCGTGGTCGGATCGAGGAGCCGCAGTCGCTCGAGCAACGGCGTGATCCCCTCGGCCTCGAACTCGAGCTCCAGCCGCCTCCGCACCGCCGGGTCTCGCGGCGGGAAGTCGAAGTCGAAGATCACGCTGGAGACGTACAGACCCGAGCCGCCGACCAGGATGGCGTCTCCGCCGCGCTCCTGGATGTCGCGCACCGCGGCACGCGCCAGCGGCTGATACCAAGCGGCAGCAGCATCCTGCGTGACCTCTCGCACGTCGAGGAGATGATGGGGAATGCCACGACGGTCGGCGGTCGGCAACTTCGCCGTGCCGATGTCCATGCCGCGATACACCTGCATCGCGTCGGCGTTGATGATCTCGGCCGGGTTACCCTGACGCCGCAGCGCTTCGGCCAGGTCCAGGGCGAGGTCGCTCTTGCCCGTGCCCGTGGCACCGACGATCGCCCAGAGTCGCGGCGCGGTCACACGCCGACGCGCAGCGTCGGAAGCCCGAGCGACACGGCGCTCGACCCGCTCGCACTCGGTGACGGCACCGCGCACGACTCCGCCTGCGAGCGGTCCCAGGCATCTCCGCCCCGTGTCCGGCGGATGCGCAGAGGCGCGCCGGTGGGGTCATCGGCCAGCAGGTGGAACGGCGCGGCGTGCGTGACCGTCACCGTGACGACGTCACCCGGGCGCGGAAGCTCCGACCCCGGCGGGACCTCGAAGTGCACGAGACGGTTGTCCTCGCCTCGGCCCGTCAGGCGGTGGGTCTCGGCGTCCTTCTTGCCCTCCCCGGTCGACACGAGCACCTCGATCTCGCGGCCGACCTGCTTCTGGTTCTCTTCCAGCGAGATGCGCTCCTGCAGTGCGATCAAGCGATCGTAGCGGGCCTGCACCACGGCCTTCGGAACCTGATCCGCCATCGTCGCCGCCGGTGTGCCCTCCCGGATCGAGTACTGGAACGTGAAGGCTCCGGAGAAGCGTGCCTGCTCGACCACCCGCATCGTGTCTTCGAAGTCCTCCTCGGTCTCACCCGGGAACCCGACGATGATGTCGGTCGTGATGGCCGCGTGCGGGATGCGTGCCCGCACCCGATCGAGGATGCCCAGGAAACGCTCGCTGCGGTACGAACGCCGCATGGCTTTGAGGATGCGGTCGCTGCCCGACTGGAGCGGCATGTGCAGCTGCGGCATCACGCTCGGTGTCTCGGCCATCGCGTCGATCACGTCGTCGGTGAAGGCGGCCGGATGCGGACTCGTGAATCGGATCCGCTCCAGGCCCTCGATCTGCCCGGCCGCGCGCAGCAGCTTGCCGAAGGCCTGGCGGTCTCCGAACTCCACACCATACGAGTTGACGTTCTGGCCGAGCAGGGTGACCTCGATCGCGCCGTCCTCGACCAGCAGCCGGATCTCGTTGAGGATGTCGCCCGGGCGGCGGTCCTTCTCCTTGCCACGAAGGCTCGGAACGATGCAGAACGTGCAGGTGTTGTTGCAGCCGACCGAGATCGACACCCAACCGCTGTGGGCGGAGTCGCGCTTGGTGGGAAGCGTGGACGGGAACACCTCGAGCGACTCGAGGATCTCCAGCTCCGCGTCTCCGTTGTGGCGGGCGCGCTCGAGGAGGCCGGGCAGGGAGCCCATGTTGTGCGTTCCGAAGACGACATCGACCCACGGCGCCTTGTCGAGCACCGCCTGCTTGTCCATCTGTGCGAGACAGCCACCGACGGCGATCTGCATGCCCGCCTTCCGACGCTTCACCGCGGCGAGGTGTCCGAGAGTGCCGTACAACTTGCCCGCCGCATTGTCGCGCACGGCGCAGGTGTTGATGATGACGACGTCGGCTTCACTGCCCGCGGGCGCAGGGACGTAGCCCGCGCTCTCGAGCGAACCGGACAGCCGCTCGGAGTCGTGCACGTTCATCTGGCACCCGAAGGTACGCACCTCATACGATCGCTGTCGCCCGTCGTCGTCGACGGCCGCCGATGAGGCGCTGATGATCGTCGGTTCACTGCGGGGGATAGTCATGATCTGTCCATTGTACGAGCCCCGTCACCGCGCTCAGGGCGGCGCCCTCAGTCGGAATCCACGAAGCGCACGCCGGACCCGGAACCACCGGACGACGCCTCGCGCAGCGCCGTCTTGGCGGCGGTCATCGCGACCGATCCGGCATAACCGCGCCGCGCCAGCTGACCCGTGAGGCGACGAAGCGCCGTATCGGCGTCGAGCCGGCTGAGAGACCGCGCCTTGGTGCGAGCGAACTCCAGCGCCCGCTCCGCATCGTCGTCAGGGAGTTCCTCCAGCGCCGCATGGATCACCTCTCGCGGTATGCCGCGCTGGGCGAGCGCTCGGGACAGCGCGACACGCCCCTGCCCCTTGCGTTCGGCGCCCGAGGTCACGAGCATCTCGGCGAGCACCGCGTCGTCGAGGTAACCGCGACGGCAGAAATCCTCGATCAGGTCGTCGACGTCGTTCGCCTCCACCCCGTGGCCTCTCAAGACCAGACGCGCTTCGGAGACGGACAACGAGCGGGTGCGAAGCTTGCGGAGCAGAGATTCTTCGGCCGCGACACGGACCTCCTCCGTGGTGGGACCGTCCTCGTCTCCCCGCTCGGCATCCGCCCTGCCGAGCGTCCCCTCGTCGATCGCGCGCAGCCGAGGGACCGGGGTGCCCGCTGTCGATCGCCCGCGTCGACCGCGTGCGGGATGCCGTTCGCTCGGCGTGCCCGCGTCGGGTTCTTGCGGGAAGTCGGACGGCGCCTGATGCCAGGTCGAGCGCCACGACGCGGCGCCGTCAGTCGATGCCGGCGCGTCCACCCCCGAATGATCGGGCGGGGTAGGCCGTCGTGAGGGCTGCCGAGACGGCGCCCCTCCGAAGAGCGGGATGATGGGGGCGATCCGTTCCGGATCGCCCCCACGCTGCTCGTTCATCAGGCCGGGCGACGCTCAGCGAGCTCGTCCGCAGACGCGGGCGCGGGCTGCGCACCGATGCCGAGCTTCTGCTTGATCTGCGTCTCGATGGCGAGGGCGATGTCGGGGTTGTTGAGAAGGAACGTGCGCGCGTTCTCCTTGCCCTGCCCCAGCTGGTCGCCGTCGTAGGTGTACCACGAGCCAGACTTCTTGACGATCCCGTGCTCCACGCCGAAATCGATCAGGCTGCCCTCGCGAGAGATCCCCACGCCGTAGAGGATGTCAAACTCCGCCTGCTTGAACGGCGGGGCCATCTTGTTCTTGACGATCTTGACCCGCGTACGGTTGCCGACGGCGTCGGTTCCGTCTTTGAGGGTCTCGATCCGTCGGATGTCCATGCGCACGGAGGCGTAGAACTTGAGCGCCTTTCCACCGGCGGTGGTCTCGGGCGATCCGAAGAAGACGCCGATCTTCTCGCGCAGCTGGTTGATGAAGATCATCGTGGTGTTGGTCTGGTTGAGCCCACCCGTCAGCTTGCGCAGCGCCTGCGACATGAGCCGGGCCTGCAGACCCACGTGGGAGTCGCCCATCTCACCCTCGATCTCGGCTCGCGGCACGAGGGCCGCGACCGAGTCGACGACGATGAGATCGATGGCACCGGACCGCACGAGCATGTCGGCGATCTCCAGCGCCTGCTCACCGGTGTCCGGCTGCGACACCAGCAGGGAATCGATGTCGACGCCCAGCTTCGCGGCGTAGTCGGGGTCGAGCGCGTGCTCCGCGTCGATGAACGCCGCGATACCGCCCGCGCGCTGCGCATTGGCGATGGCGTGCAGGGTGAGTGTGGTCTTACCCGAGGACTCCGGGCCGTAGATCTCCACGATGCGGCCACGCGGCAGGCCTCCGACCCCGAGGGCGACGTCGAGGGCGATGGAGCCGGTGGGGATGACTGCCACGGGGGCGCGCTCATCGCTGCCCAGCCGCATGACCGAGCCCTTTCCGAACTGACGGTCGATCTGCGCGAGGGCGGTCTCGAGGGACTTCTCGCGGTCGGCGGGTGATGGCATGGTGTGCTCCTTCTGCGCGTGTGATGCCGCCTGTAGGCTGTCGCGGCTCTTCCGGCTGGAAGGAACTCTCCGACAAGGCGTGTGGCTTCTTCAGCCTGGTCCTCACGCTAGGACGAGCCACCGACATTGCATCGGCCCACCCGAGGTCTGTGATGATCCAGGCATCGAAACCACTTGTGCAGAAGACTACGCCCGGTTCGAACAGATTTTCGACAACAGCGCAACGCGGCGTGTCGGAGTTCCGCACAGCCCGGAGAACGAGAGCAGCAACTCAGCGGCTCCGCGGCTCCAGCCGTCCGACGCCGTGCCGCCGAGACAGCGGAACATCCATCTCCTCGCACAGGGCGAGCCAGATCTCCCGGGGCGGCACGCCGTCCGCCAGCGCTTCACTCGCGGTACGGCCGTTGACCGCCGTCAGACTGAGGTCGTTCACCAGTGACGGCCCTCGCGCCTGGAACTCCGCGTCGACGGCGCGAAGGAATTCGCTACGTCGCATCGTCACCCGGCCGAGTGGTCAGTGCAGCGAGAGCTCGGGCTCGACCGAGGCGACCAGCTCGTCGGGAACGACGTCGGGGAAGACCTGGATGCCTTCGAGGACGGAGATGCGATCCCCGACCTCGCGCATGATGGTGGAGATGGGAACGTCGAGGGCCTCCGCGACCGAGGCGAGGATCTCGCTCGACGCCTCCTTCTGTCCGCGTTCGACCTCGCTGAGGTAGCCGAGCGCGACGGACGCCTTGCTTGCGACCTGCCGGAGGGTGCGCCCCTTCTGCAGGCGGAAGTCCCTCAGCACATCGCCGATTTCCTGTCGTACAAGAATCATCGGAACCTCCTCCCCATGTGTTCGATCGAGGTTCCCCTCGAAGAGACAGCCAGTCTAGCCCTCCTGGCCTGCACAGAATCTACCCTTGCACTCTGTGGTTTGAATGTGAGCACATCGGTATCAACCTTCGGCTGTCGGCTCGTATTCCCCGACCGCCTCAGCCAGCATTCGCACCAGCATCGCCACCGACTGCGCGCGCACCGCCGCTCGGTCGCCGTCGAAGACGAACGCCTCCGTGCGAGTGCCCTCCGGAGTGACGACGCCCAGATGGACGGTCCCGACCGGCTGACCGTCCGGCGACTGCGGCCCGGCGATCCCGGTGGTGGAGATACCGACGTCCGCCGACCGTCCGTCGACGGCGACGGCGTGGCGAACCCCCTCGGCCATCTGCCGCGCCACCTCGGGATGGACGGGTCCCTGTGTCGCGAGCAGCTCGGCGTCTACCCCGAGCAGCGAATGCTTGACCGGCGTCGCATACGCGACCACGCCGCCGAGGAGAACGGCGGAGGCTCCGGGAACGGCGACCAGCGCCGCGCAGACCGCGCCGCCGGTCAGCGACTCGGCGACCCCGAGCGTCCAGCCGCGCGCGCGCAGGGCGCCCACGACCATCTCAGGGGTGAACGACGTCATGACCGCTGTCGCGAACCGCGTACCTGCGCCACGATGTAGTCGATTCCGCTGACCACCGTGAGGACGAGCACGATCAGCATGAGCACGAAGGTGATGGTCGTCCACGGACCGAGACCGATCCACACGTGAAGCGGCAACAACGCCCAGCCGAGGGCCACGCCCTGGAACGCGGTCTTGATCTTGCCCATCCAGGCGGCAGCGACGACATGCTCGCTCGCGACCACCAGACGATGGATCGTGATACCCCACTCGCGGACGAGGATCACGATCACGATCCACCAGTTGACCTCGCCCAGAATGGCCAGCCCGATGAAACCGGCCCCCGTGAGGAGCTTGTCGGCGATCGGATCCCACAGCTTCCCGAAGTCGCTCACAATGTCGTAGCGACGCGCGAGATACCCGTCGACCCAGTCGGTCGAGATGGCCACGATGAAGAGGATGCCGGCGATCCAGCGCACCACCGGATCCGAGATTCCATAGGTGCCCCCGAGGAGCAGGAGAACGAAGAAGACCACCGCGAGCGGGATCCGCGTCACCGTGATCGCGTTGGGGAGCTGCCGGGGAATGGCCATCAGTCGCGTCCCGTCAGGCCCCAGGCGTCTTCATCGCCTTCCGCCTCCACGACCGGAAGCCCGTCGTACTGCCCCGCGATCGGGTCGCGCTCGGGCGACGGAGGTGCGGCGGCCGGTGCGCCGGCGCTCGGAGCGGACGCGGGCACGTCCTCGCCGCGAAGGCGAGCCATGACCTGCGGCAGCTGCTCCGGGGTGGCCAGCACGTCGCGGGCCTTCGACCCCTCCGACGGGCCGACGACCTCACGCGACTCGAGCAGATCCATGAGCCGGCCGGCCTTCGCGAACCCGACACGGAGCTTGCGCTGCAGCATCGACGTCGATCCGAACTGC
Source organism: Microbacterium sp. PF5 (assembly GCF_004794315.1). NCBI lineage: Bacteria > Bacillati > Actinomycetota > Actinomycetes > Micrococcales > Microbacteriaceae > Microbacterium > Microbacterium sp. PF5. The sequence continues at coordinate 66,469 of NZ_SSDQ01000173.1, forward strand.
GACGAGATGATGAGCTCGGCCGCGGCGAGGAGGAGCTCGAGGTCGTCGCCGATGTCCTCGTCGACCTCTTTCTTCTTGCTCGGCTCCATCGCCTCCTGCACATCGGCGCGGTACTCCGGTCGAGCCTGACGCGTGACGTGCTTGACGACGGCGTCGATCTCCTTCTCGTCCACCCACGCACCCTGCAGGCGGAAGGGCTTCGACGAGCCCATCGGCGAGAAGAGCGCGTCTCCCTGACCGATCAGCTTGTCGGCGCCGGGGCTGTCGAGGATCACGCGGCTGTCGGTGACGCTCGTGACCGCGAACGCGAGCCGGGACGGCACGTTGGCCTTGATGAGACCGGTGACGACGTCGACGCTCGGACGCTGCGTGGCGAGGACGAGGTGGATCCCGGAGGCACGGGCCAGCTGGGTGATGCGGACGATCGAATCCTCGACGTCACGCGGCGCGACCATCATGAGGTCGGCGAGCTCATCCACCACGACGAGGAGATATGGATAGGGCTTGAGCACCCGCTCGCTGCCCACCGGCACCTCGACCTCACCGGCGCGGACCGCCCGGTTGAAGTCGTCGATGTGACGGAAGCCGAACGACGCGAGGTCGTCGTAGCGCATGTCCATCTCCTTCACGACCCACTGCAGCGCCTCAGCCGCCTTCTTGGGGTTCGTGATGATGGGGGTGATGAGGTGCGGCACCCCGGCATAGCTCGTGAGCTCCACGCGCTTCGGGTCGATCAGCACCATGCGCACATCCGCCGGGCGAGCGCGCATCAGCAGACTCGTGATCATCGAGTTCACGAAGCTCGATTTACCCGAGCCGGTGGAGCCGGCGACGAGGAGGTGCGGCATCTTGGCGAGGTTCGCGACGACGAAGTTGCCACCGACGTCCTTGCCGACGCCGATCGTGAGCGGGTGAGTGCTCTTCTGCGCTGCGGCGGAACGCAGCACGTCGCCGAGGGCCACCGTCTCCCGGTCGGTGTTCGGGATCTCGATGCCGATCGCGCTCTTGCCAGGGATCGGAGAGAGGATGCGGACGTCGTTCGAGGCGACGGCGTAGGCGAAGTTGTTGCTGAGCTGCAGGATCTTCTCGACCTTGACGCCGTGACCGACCTCGACCTCGTACTGCGTGACCGTCGGGCCGCGCGAGAAGCCGGTGACCTTCGCGTCGACCTTGAACTGGTCGAGGACGCTGGTGATCTGCTCGACGATGCGGTCGTTCGCGTCGGAACGCGCGACCGAGGGCGGCCCCTCGGAGAGCACGCCGGGCGACGGAAGGATGTACGGAGCGACCGGAGCCTGTGGCCCCCGCTCCCCCGGCCCTTCGGTGCCGAAGCCGTCGAGCCCCGGGAGCTCGGGCATCTCGCCCGTGTCGGACTCGTCGTCGAGGAGGGCCGTGGTCTGCTGCTCAGCGAGGGAGTCGGCGATGGACCGCACATCGGAGAGCACCTCGGTGGCTGCCTCGGACGGATTGGCGACCGTGACCGCCTGGTCGTACGCGGGCGTCGGCTCGTTCGTGGTGAGCAGTGCCGTGATGTCGTCGGAACCGAGCGTTCCCTCGTCCGGATCCTCCTCGCGGCCCGTCTTGTTCCGGCGCCACCAGGGCAGCACGTCGGGATCGTCGACCTTGTCGGCCTCGTCGATCGCCGCCGCGTCCTTCGTCGGCTTCTCCGGGCGCTCCGCGTCGAACATCCACGCGTAGAGGTCGCCGAGACGCGAACCGATGCGGTTCGGCGGAGTCTTGGTCAGGATCAGGATGCTGAGGACGACCAGCAGCGACAGCAGCACGTAGGCGGGGATGTCGGTGAGGTAGGAGACCGGCTGTCCGAGGAGCCAGCCGAGGAGACCGCCCGATTCGCTCAGAGCCGGCATCCCCTGGTTCGGATGGGGCCGCGGTCCGGCCACATGGAAGATCGCCGACAGCGCCAGCACGAACAGGCCGAAGCCGATCCCGATGCGCCCGTTGTCGTGAACGGAGGAGGGGTGCCGGAAGAGCCAGCCGGCCAGGAGGAGCAACAGCACCGGCATGATGAACGCGACCCGGCCGACGAACAGACCGACCGAATAGGCGCTGATGTTCGCCGCGATCTCGTTGCCGATGAAGAACCACTCGTTGACGGCGCCCAGCACCGCCAGGATCACCAGGAAGAACGGGAAGCCGTCGCGACGGTCGTCCTTCTCGAGCGTCTCCGGCCCGAACGCACGGAAGAGCCCGCCGACCGCGTGCGCCAGGCCGTTCCAGGCGCGGACGGCGACCGGAGGCTTGTCCGCTTCGTCGACGTACTTCTTGGGTGCCGGCGCCGCCTTGGAAGCCGACTGCCGCTTGGGGCGCGACGACGCGGTCGTCGACGCGCGCTCGGTCTTCGTGGTGCTCCTGGCCATGCTCCCACGCTACGTCCAACAGCCGACATCTCCGCGCAATGACGCGGCTTTCCGCGGCTATCCGGGGTCAGGCCTCGATGACGAGGGGCACGATCATCGGACGGCGACGGAGCTTCTGGTTAACCCAGCGGCCGATCGTACGGCGCACGACCTGGGAGAGGGCGTGCGTGTCGCGCACGCCGTTGCCCGAAGCCTCCTTGAGCGCGGCGACGATCTTCGGCGCGACGTCGTCGAAGACCGAGTCGTCCTCCGCCACGCCGCGGGCGTGGATCTCGGGGCCGGAGATGATGCGACCGGTCGCCGCGTCCACCACGACGATGACCGAGATGAACCCCTCCTCGCCCAGGATCCGCCGGTCCTTCAGATCGGCGTCGGTGATCTCGCCCACCGTGGAGCCGTCCACATACACGAACCCGAGATCGAGCTGTCCGCTCACGCGGGCCACGCCGTCCTTGAGGTCGATCACGGTGCCGTTGGAGGCGATGATCGTGTTCTCCTCCGGGATCCCCGTGTCCTGGGCGAGCTTGGCGTTGGCGATCAGGTGGCGGTACTCCCCGTGCACCGGGAGGACGTTCTTCGGCTTGAGGATGTTGTAGCAGTAGAGCAGCTCGCCCGCCGCCGCGTGGCCGGACACGTGCACCCGCGCGTTCGCCTTGTGGACCACGTTCGCGCCGAGCTTCGTGAGGCCGTCGATCACACGGTAGACCGCGTTCTCGTTGCCGGGGATGAGGCTCGAGGCGAGGATGACCGTGTCACCCTCGCTCACCTCGATCGCGTGGTCGAGGTTCGCCATGCGGCTGAGCACCGCCATCGGCTCGCCCTGCGACCCCGTCGACATGTAGACGATCTGCTCGTCGGGCAGGTCGCGGGCCTTCTTGAAGTCGATCAGCACGCCCGCGGGCACCTTGAGGTAGCCGAGCTGCTCGGCGATGGTCATGTTGCGCACCATGCTGCGACCGAGGAAGGCGACGCGCCGTCCGTGCGCGTGCGCGGCGTCGATCACCTGCTGCACGCGGTGCACGTGGCTGGAGAAGCTGGCGACGATGACGCGGCGCGGGGCCTTGCCGATGACCTGGTCGAGGACCGGCCCGATCGAGCGCTCGGTCGGGGTGAACCCGGGGACGTCGGCGTTCGTGGAGTCGACGAGGAAGAGGTCGACGCCCTCCTCCCCCAGCCGCGAGAACGCGCGCAGGTCGGTGATCCGGCCGTCCAGCGGCAGCTGATCCATCTTGAAGTCGCCCGTCGCGAGCACCATGCCCGCCGGCGTGCGGATCGCGACGGCGAGCGCGTCGGGGATGGAGTGGTTGACGGCCACGAACTCGAGGTCGAACGGCCCGACCCTCTCCTTCTGCCCCTCCTTGACGGTGAGGGTGAACGCCTTGATGCGGTGCTCCTTGAGCTTCGCCTCGACGAGCGCGAGCGTCAGGCCGGAGCCGATCAGGGGGATGTCGCTCTTCAGGCGCAGCAGGTACGGCACGGCGCCGATGTGGTCCTCGTGCCCGTGCGTGAGCACCACGCCGACGATGTCGTCGAGACGGTCGCGGATGGGCTCGAAGTCGGGCAGGATCAGGTCGACGCCGGGCTGGTGCTCCTCGGGGAACAGCACGCCGCAATCGACGATCAGGATCTTGCCGTCGTACTCGAACACGGTCATGTTGCGGCCGACCTCGCCGAGGCCGCCGACCGGGATGACCCGCAGCGTTCCTTCGTCGAGAGCGGACGGTTCGGCCAGGGGAATGGACATGCTGTCTCCTCAGTCGGACACTTCGCGCGTCCGTTCGTTCATGGGGACGCGACTCAGCGCGTCGTGCCGTGCACCTTCGGCAGGGCGCCGCCCGCGGCCGCGTTGCGGTCGGGACGGAAGTTCGAGAAGTCCGCACCGGGAACCCCGGCGACCAGATCGAGCTCGTCCTCGATCAGCGCGGCCTCCCACTCCTCCGGGCCCACCAGAGGCAGCCGGACGCGCGGGCTCGAGATGCGACCGAGCCCGTGCAGGATGTACTTCGCCGCGACCGTGCCGGGGACATGCGTCATGACGGCGCGCACCAGAGGCTCGAGGCGCTTGTGCTCGGCGGTGGCGGTGGCGAGGTCGCCCCGGTTCACCGCATCCACGATCGTGCGGTAGGGCGTGGCCGTGATGTTGGCCGTGACCCCGATGAGCCCTGTCGCACCGATCGCGAGATGCGGCAGGACGTTCGCGTCATCGCCCGAGAAGTACATCAGATCGGTCTGGTTGAGCACGCGGCTCACCTCGGAGAAGTCTCCCTTGGCGTCCTTCACGGCGAGGATGTTCGGGTGCTTCGCGAGGCGGAGGATCGTCTCGTACTTGATCGGAACGCCCGTACGACCGGGGATGTCGTACAGGATGACCGGAAGGTCCGTGGCGTCCGCGACGAGGCGGAAGTGCGTCAGGATGCCGGCCTGCGTCGGCTTGTTGTAGTACGGCGTGACGATCATGATGCCGTCGGCACCGGCCTTCTCGCTGGCCTTGTAGAGCTCGATCGCGTGCGCGGTCTCGTTCGATCCACCGCCGGTGATGATCTTGGCGCGGCCGGCGGAGACCGACTTGCCGACCTCGACCAGCTTCAGCTTCTCGGGGTCCGTCAGGGTCGAGGTCTCGCCGGTCGTTCCCGTCACGACGATGCCGTCCGCTCCCGCGGTGATCACGTCATCGATGTGCTTCTCGACGGCGGGCCAGTCGACTTCGCCGTCGGCCGTCATCGGAGTGACGAGCGCGACGAGAACCTGTCCGAAAGGGTTGCCCGAGTGCGTCATGACACCAGCGTATCGGGTCACGTGGCGCGGCCGCGGACCGCGCCGCCTAGGCTCACGCCATGGGATGGATCACGCACGCGTCGCGCCTCGCCTACGAGAACCCCTGGATCCGCGTACGCGAGGACCAGGTCACCGGTCCGAGCGGCCGAGGGATCTACGGCGTCGTCGAGATGCAGCACCCCGCCGTGTTCGTGGTCGCGGTCGACGCCGACGACCGCGTCTGCCTCGTCACTCTTGACCGGTACACCGTGGGGCCGTCGCTCGAGATCCCTGCGGGGGGCACCGACGGCGAAGAACCGCTCGTGGCCGCCCGCCGCGAGTTCCTCGAGGAGACCGGTCACACGGCCGACGACTGGACCGAGCTCGGCACCATGAACGCCCTCAACGGGATCGCCGTCGCGACGGAGCACGTGTTCCTGGCACGCGCGATCCGTCGTGTGGACGAAGCGACCGGCACCCGGGCCGAGGAGGGCATCGAGTCGGTCTCGTGGGTGCCGTTCGCGGACACCCTCGCGATGACCACGGATGGACGGATCACCGATGGAGAGACCATCGCCGCCCTCGCCCTGGCCGGCATCCGGCTCGGACGCTTCCGCTGAGACCCTCAGACGCGCCCGCGCCGCGCCACGGCGGAGGTCAGCGACTGCGGGAGCACGCGGGCGACCGCGACAACGACCTTGTAGCGGAGCGATGGGATCGACACGGGCTTCCCACGGGCGGCATCGCGAAGACCGGTGCGCACCACCGACGGGGCGTCGAGCCACAGGAGACCCGGAACCCCCTCCTGCCCCACCGCGAGGCCCATGCGCTCGTGGAAGGACGTGTGCGTGAAGCCGGGGCAGAGCGCCGTGACCGTCACGCCGTCGCGCGCGTACTCCGCGTTCGCCCAGCGGCTGAAGCCGATCAGCCACGCCTTGCATGCCGAGTACGTCGACCGGGAGATGAACCCGGCGACCGACGCGACGTTGATGATGCGTCCTCCGCGGCCGCGCATGCTCTGGAGTGCGGCGTGCATGAGGCGCATCGATGCCTCCACGTGGACACGCAGGTGCCGCACCTCGTCGTCGATGTCGTTGTCCGCGAACTGCAGCGGCAGCCCGAAGCCGGCGTTGTTCACGAGCAGATCGACCGGATCGGACGTGTCCCGCAGGCGCTCGGCGACGCGCGAGACGCCCTCCTCCTCCGACAGGTCGGCGACGAGCACCTCGACCGCGACGCCATACTCGCTGCGCAGCTCCGCCGCGAGGGCCTCGAGCGCGTCGGCCGAGCGGGCGACCAGGATGAGGTCTCCCCGACGTCGGGCGAGCTGACGCGCGAACTCCGCGCCGAGGCCGGCGCTGGCTCCCGTGATGAGTGCGGTGGGCATCAGCGCTCGTATCCCAGGAAGCGATACCGCACGCCCCTGCGCGAGGTCTGCCACTCCCCCTCGTCCACGAGCCGCCACCCCGTCGTCGGAGGCGCGAACGCGTCGCCGTCGACGTCGAGGTCGATCTCGGTGACCTCGAGCCTGTCGGCGTCGCCGATCACCTGGCGGAAGATCTCCGCCCCGCCGATGATCCACACCCTGTCCCGACCGCGCACGGCCTCGGCCACGGTCGCGGCACGGGAGGCCCCGTCCGCCGCCCAGTCCTGCTGGCGCGTGACGACGAGGTTGTCGCGGCCGGGGAGCGGCCGGAACCGCTCGGGCAGCGAATCCCAGGTCTTGCGCCCCATGATGACCGGGGCTCCGTGCGTGATCTCCTTGAAGTGCGCGAGATCTTCGGGAACGTGCCACGGCATGCCGCCCTCGGCGCCGATCACCCCGCCGTGGGCCTGCGCCCAGATCAGCCCGACCCAGGTCATACCGCCACCGCCGCCCTGATCGGCGCGTGGTGCTGATAGTCCTCCACCACGAAGTCCTCGTAGCGATAGTCGAAGATCGATTCCGGGGTGCGGGCGAAGCGCAGCGTCGGATACGGGAAGGGCTTCCTCGTCAGCTGCTCGCGCACCTGGTCGACGTGGTTGTCGTACACGTGGCAGTCGCCGCCCGTCCAGACGAAGTCGCCCGGTTCCAGCCCGACCTGCTGCGCGATCATCATCGTCAGCAGGGCATAGGACGCGATGTTGAAGGGCACGCCGAGGAACATGTCGGCGCTGCGCTGGTACAGCTGGCAGGAGAGCTTGCCGTCGGCCACGTAGAACTGGAACAGGGCGTGACACGGCGCGAGAGCCATGTCCGGGATGGCGGCGGGGTTCCACGCCGACACGATCAGGCGTCGCGAGTCCGGCGTGCGACGGATCTGCTCGATCACCTCGGACAGCTGGTCGATGCTGCCCCCGTCCGGGGTGGGCCACGAACGCCATTGCACCCCGTACACGGGTCCGAGGTCCCCCTCCGCGTCCGCCCACTCGTCCCAGATCGTCACGCCGTTCTCCTGCAGCCAGCCGACGTTGGAGTCGCCGCGGAGGAACCAGAGCAGCTCGTAGGCGATCGACTTGAAGTGCACGCGCTTGGTCGTGATCAGCGGGAAGCCCTGGGAGAGGTCGAACCGGATCTGACGGCCGAAGACGCTGGTGGTCCCGGTGCCGGTGCGATCGCTCTTGTGCGTCCCCGTCTCGAGGACGTCGCGGAGCAGGTCTTCGTACGGGGTCGGGACGGGGGCGCTCATGGGAGTCAGGATACCCGGCCCGCTCGCCCCGAGGGCGGATCTGCGCTGTGCCGCCGGGGCGTCATCCGCGGAAACATGCGGGCCCCCATGACTCGCGCGCGCTTAGTCTCGACGCATGTCGCCCGTGCTCGCCCTCGCCGTCGTGGCAGTGCTGCTCGGCGTCGCGGTCGCCGTGGGAGCCGTACTGCGTCACCGCGAGGGCGCTCGCCGTCGCGCCGGAGTCGTCCGGTTCGATCCGGCCGACGCGGGGGCTCCGCTCGGCCAACGCGCGACGCTGGTGCAGTTCAGCACCGAGCTGTGCGCGAAGTGCCCGCACGTCCGTCGACTCCTGGGCAGCTACGCCGCGGAACAGGACGGACTGCGCCACGTCGAGATCGACCTCACCACGCGTCCCGACCTCGCCAGCCGCTACCGCGTGCTGCAGACCCCGACCACCCTCGTGGTGGACGGCAGTGGCGAGGTCGTCGCCCGTTTCCACGGCGTGCCGCAGCGGCACGCCCTCACCGACGCCGTCGCTGCGGCGTGACCACACCCGGAGGTCTCATGTCCGCTCCCGCCGGCATCGACCCGCGAGGACCACGGTTCGCCGCGACGATCACCAGCGTCCTGCTGCTCATCGCCACGTTCCTGGCGCTGACCGGCGTCTCCACCCACCGGATCGAGCCCGCGGGCGACTGGGCGATCGTCGCCGCCTCACCCCTCGAGCGACTGACCGACCCCGGCTTCCTGGTCGCGCTCGTGATCGCACTGCTCTTCCTCTGGAGCGTCGTGTCACCGCCGACCACTCCATGGGGTGCGCTGTTCCGCAGGGTCGTCCGCCCGCGCCTCGCGCCACCCTCCGAGCTGGAGGACCCGCGACCTCCACGGTTCGCGCAGGGGGTCGGGCTGGTCGTGGTCGGTGCCGGCCTCGCCCTGCACCTCGCGGGCGTCCCCTGGGCGCTGCCGGTCGCCACCGCGGCGGCCTTCGTCGCCGCGTTCCTGAACGCCGCGTTCTCGTTCTGCCTGGGCTGCCAGCTCTACCTGGTCCTCCAGCGCACCGGCCTGCTCGGACGGAACACGAGGCCCGCCTGACCCGGTTCCCCGGCGACCGGCGGCTCGATAGGCTGGCCCGGAGCGCCGCTGCTCACCCCGCAGCGCGAGAACCGGAGGACCCCCATGCCCGTCACCAGTGAAGCCGCCGCCACGTGGACCGGATCGCTCACCGAGGGATCGGGGACGGTCGCGTTCTCGTCGTCGCACCTCGGCACCTTCCCGCTCGACTGGAAGGCCCGCAGCGAAGGCAGCGACACCACCACCACTCCGGAGGAGCTGATCGCCGCAGCCCACGCCTCGTGCTTCAGCATGGCGCTGTCGCACGCACTCGCCGAGAACGGCACGCCCCCGGAGCGCGTCAACACCAGTGCCTCCGTCACGTTCAAGCCCGGTGTCGGCATCACCGGCAGCCACCTCAACGTGAACGCCGTGGTGCCCGGCCTGACCCCGGCCGCGTTCCAGGAGATCGCCGAGGGTGCCAAGACCGGCTGCCCGGTGTCGCAGGCGCTGGCCGGGATCGACATCACCCTCGAGGCCACTCTCGCCTGATCATCCAGGCGGCGGGCATCCGACGTCGGAATCAGGCGCGGAAGAGCCTGATCGCCTCGCGGATGCTCGCCCTCGCGTCCTTGCGTCGTCCGGCGGCGTCCTGCACCACGCCGAGACGGTAGCGGGCGCGCCAGTCGCTCGGAGCGGCCGCCGCGGCCTCGGTGTAGCGGGCGATCAGAGGATCCGCGTCCGCCCGGGCCAGGCGGCCGCTGGGCGTGAGCTCGGTCTCTACGGGCGGCATGCCCCCCTCGGCATCGAGGATCCGACCGAGCCGGTCGGCCCCGAACCCGAACAGCATCTCCCTGACCAACGCCCAGGCTCCGAGCGGGGCGAGCACGAGGAGCGTGATGCCCATGCCGATCGACACCGGGGTGCCGACGGAGATGAACATCACCGCCAGCCACACCGCCACCGCCAGGTAGACCAGGAGCGCCGCCGCCATCAGGCCGACGCCGATCCGCGACATCACGAGCGCAGACCGAGGTCGATCATGTTCTCCAGCCCGACGACCACTCCGGTCGCCGACGCGGCATACGGCACGGCGAGCCGGATGCCCGGGGCGTACGCGAGGGCCGAGTCGGTGGTGTCGTGCGTCAAGGTGAGCGACTCGCCAGGGCCCGACAGGATCACCTCCTGCTTCGCGATCACGCCGGGACGGCGGAGGGAATGGATCGGGACGCTTGCGACCTGCTGGCCGCGGGCCCGCTGATCCGCGTGCGGCGCACTGACCGGACCCTGCTCTGCCCGCGCCGCGGCGATCAGCTCGGCCGTGCGGACCGCCGTGCCGCTGGGCGAATCGATCTTCGTCTCGCGGTGCGCCTCGATGATCTCCGCCGATCCGAAGAACGGTGCCGCAGCGGCGGCCAGCGCCGAGCCGAGCACGGATCCCAGCGAGAAGTTCGGGATGAAGACCGCACCCGTCCCCGCCGCGTCGACCAGCGGACGCACCAGAGCGATGCGCTCGGCCGACCAGCCCGACGTCGCCACCAGCACGTTGCTGCCCTGCTCCACCGCGGTGCGCACCACGTCGACGCTGATCTGCGGCGTGGAGGCATCCACCACGAGGTCGGCCCCCTGCAACTCCGACAGATCGCTCGATGAACCGAGGACCCGCGTCACCGCGAAGCCGTCGAGCTCCGCGATCACCGAGCCGATGATCGTCCCGAGCTTTCCGGTTCCGCCGACGAGGGCTACCTTCGTGGTCATGCGTCCAGCCTATGGCCGGGCGAGCGACCGCAGCCGCGGCGCGCTGAGGCGCGGCGTCACACGAGGAGCGCGTCGGGGATCCCGGTGCGCAACTCCACGGGCAGGTGTCCGGTGTCGTTGTGAGTGAGCAGCGTCCACGGACGCCCCTGCTTCTGCGCGATCACGGTGAGACCGCAGTGCGACTGGTTCAACGTCATCCAGCGCCACTCCGGCGCCGCCAGCACCTCGCGCACGAACCACGAGATCACGAAGTTGTGCGTGATGAGCACCTCGTGCACCTCGCCGGTCTTGCGGACCAGGAACTCGTTGACCGCATCGGACATCTGCGCGCGGCCGGCCTCGATCTCCGCCTCCGTGACGGAACCGAAGAACGGCTCGAACACCGAGGGCGTCTCCTCCGTCATGCCCGTGGGCACGCAGTCGAACAGGAGCGCCGTCGGCTCGGGATCGACCGACGGAAGACGTCCGGCGATCGCCCTCGCCGTCTCGTTCGCCCGCAGGAGCGGCGAGTGCCAGACCGCATCGAGCGGAAGCCCGGACAGGCGGTCGGCGATCAGCTCCGCCTGCCGCTGGCCGCGCGGCGACAGGGGTCCGTCGGCGAGGCCGTGCTCGGCATCCTGATGTTCACCGTGTCTGACCAGATATATGTAGTGCGTCACAACTCGCTCGCTCGCTTCATCGCCAGCTCCCGCCGGACCTCTCCTCCACCCTATGTCACGGGTGGGCCGACGTTCAGTTGCCCGCGCGGGAGAGCTCGGCCACCTGACTCCGTGACAGTGCCACACCCGCACCCTGCATGAGCTCGTCCACCTGCTCGGCCGCGAACGTGTTCACGATCGGCGCGGTCACCGTGCGCTGCGCCAGGAGCCAGGCGATCGAGACCGCGGCCACGGGCACCCCGAGCTCCTCGGCCACCTGGTCGAGTGCACGGAGGATCTTGATGCCGCGCCGGTTGAGGTGGCCGCGCAGCTGTTCCCCGCGCACGCCGCGCGAGGTGAGCGCCTTGTTGCGGTGACGCCCCGACAAGAAGCCGTGCTCGAGAGCGTGCGAGGGCGTGACCGCGAGGTTCTGCGCTCCGGCCACCAGCCGCAGGTCGCCCTCGAACGGCTGACGCCGCACGAGGTTGTACGGCGCGTCGATGACCGTGATGCGGGGGTATCCGGCCGAGGCCAGGATGCGCGCTTCCACGAGTCGCTCCGGGCTCAGTCCGTAGGCACCGACGGCGCCGATCTTGCCGGCCTCCATCAGCCACTCGACCGTCGCGAGCGTGTCTTCCAGGTTGGTCGTCGCATCGAGCGTCGCGTCGAGGTACAGCACATCGATGCGCTCCACGCCCAACCTCGTCAGCGATCCCTCGACGGCGCGGACGAGGTTGACCGAGCCGAGTCCGGGGTTGTCGGCGTGAGCGCCGATGCGGACGCTCAACACGACCCGGTCCCGCTGGTCTCGCGACCGCAGCCACTGTCCGAGGATGTGCTCGCTGCGACCACCGGAGAAGCCGTCGGCCGTGTGGATGGCGTTCCCGCCGATCTCGGCGTAGCGGTCCAGGATGCCGTGGCTCGTCTCCAGGTCGACGTTCCACCCGAACTCGGCGGCGCCGAGCATGAGCGGGAAGGTCTCGAAGCCGGTCTCCCCGAGCGGGAGCCGGATGGCCTCGCCGACGCCGGGGCCGACGATGGGGATGGGGGCGGACGGGTGGTCCTCGTGTTCCTGCGCGGCGCGATCAGCCGCTGTTCCTGCGCCTACGCTGAACAACCGCATACTCTCACCCCCGCATCGATCGGTGCGTGCCGACCTGCCTCGCTGCCTGACTAGCACCCCCCGGTGCGTACTTCGAGGGTATGCGACCGCAGCCGACGTCCCGACCAATCCGGGGAACGGCGCGGAAACTTCCGATAACGTTTTGATCACATCGCCGACGACGAAGCCCGGCCCCCTCCTCGCGGAGAGAGCCGGGCTCCAGACGAACGGGCGGAGTTACTCCGCCGCGGCCTCGTCCGACGGCGCCTGCTCAGCGGCCGGGGCGTCGTCGAGCACGGGCTCCAGCGAGAGCTTGCCGCGGTCGTCGATCTTCGTGATCTTGACGAGGATCTTCTGACCGACCGAGAGGACGTCTTCGACGTTCTCCACGCGCTTGCCACCGGCGAGCTTGCGCACCTCGGTGACGTGCAGCAGGCCGTCCTTGCCGGGCAGCAACGAGATGAAGGCGCCGAACGTGGCGATCTTCACGACGGTGCCGAGGAACTGCTCGCCGACCTCCGGGTTGGTGGGGTTGGCGATCGCGTTCACCTGGGCACGGGCGGCCTCGGCCGAGGGGCCGTCGGTCGCGCCGATGTAGACGGTGCCGTCCTCCTCGATGGAGATCTGCGCACCGGTCTCGTCCTGGATCGCGTTGATCGTCTTGCCCTTCGGGCCGATCAGCTCACCGATCTTGTCGACCGGGATCTGCACGCTGATGACGCGCGGCGCGGTGGGCGCCATCTCGTCGGGAGCGTCGATCGCGGCGTTCAGGACGTTGAGGATCGTCAGACGGGCGTCCTTGGCCTGGGTCAGCGCGCCGGCGAGCACCGACGACGGGATGCCGTCGAGCTTCGTGTCGAGCTGGATGGCGGTGACGAACTCGCTCGTACCGGCGACCTTGAAGTCCATGTCGCCGAGCGCGTCCTCCGCACCCAGGATGTCGGTCAGCGCGGCGTAACGGGTCTCCCCGTTCACCTCGTCGGAGACCAGGCCCATCGCGATGCCGGCGACGGGAGCGCGCAGCGGCACACCCGCGTTCAGCAGCGAGAGGGTCGAGGCGCACACGGAGCCCATCGAGGTCGAGCCGTTGGAGCTCAGCGCCTCGGACACCTGACGGATCGCGTACGGGAACTCCTCGCGGCTCGGCAGCACCGGCACGAGGGCGCGCTCGGCGAGGAAGCCGTGCCCGATCTCGCGACGCTTCGGCGAACCCACGCGGCCGGTCTCACCGGTCGAGTAGGGCGGGAAGTTGTAGTGGTGCATGTAGCGCTTGCTGGTCGTGGGCGACAGCGAGTCGATCTGCTGCTCCATCTTGAGCATGTTCAGCGTGGTGACACCCATGATCTGGGTCTCGCCGCGCTGGAAGATCGCAGAGCCGTGCACGCGCGGGATGACCTGCACCTCGGCGTCGAGCGGGCGGATGTCCGCCAGCCCGCGGCCGTCGATGCGGGTGCCCTCGGTGAGGATGCGCCCGCGGACGATCTTCTTCGTGACCGACTTGTACGCGGCGGAGAACTCCAGCGGGGCCGCGGCCGGGAGCGAGCCCGCCTCGGTGGCCTCGATGAGCTCGGCCTTGACGCGCTCCTTGATGGCGTCGTCGGCGTTCTGGCGCTCGGTCTTGTCGGCGATCTGGTAGACGTCGCTCAGCTCGGCGAACGCGCGCTCGGACACGAAGTCGTAGACCTCATCGCTGTAGGCCGGGAAGACCGGGTAGACGCCCGGCTCCTTCGACGCCGTGGCGGCGAGCTCGGCCTGTGCCTTCACGAGCTGGGCGATGAACGGCTTCGAGGCCTCGAGGCCCTGGGCCACGACGCTCTCGTCGGGCTTGGTGGCGCCCGCCTTGATCAGGTTCCAGCTGCCCTCGGTCGCCTCGGCCTCGACCATCATGATCGCGACGTCTTCGGAGCCGTCGGCCTTGGTGACAACGCGACCGGCAACGATCAGGTCAAACACGGCCTCCGACACCTGCTCGGCCGTCGGGAACGCGACCCACTGGTCGGCGTGCTCGCCGTGGCCGGGGATGAACGCGAGGCGCACACCGGCGACGGGGCCGGAGAACGGCAGGCCCGAGATCTGGGTCGACGCGGACGCGGCGTTGATCGCCAGCGCGTCGTGGAACTCGCCCGGCGCGATCGAGAGGACCGTGATGACGATCTGGACCTCGTTGCGCAGGCCGTCGACGAACGACGGACGCAGCGGACGGTCGATCAGACGGCAGACCAGGATCGCCTCCGTGGAGGGACGACCCTCACGACGGAAGAACGAGCCGGGGATCTTGCCGGCGGCGTAGGACCGCTCCTCGACGTCGACCGTCAGCGGGAAGAAGTCGAAGCCCTCGCGCGGGTGCTTGCCCGCGCTGGTGGCCGAGAGGAGCATGGTCTCGCCGTCGAGGTAGGCGGCGACAGCGCCCTGAGCCTGCTGCGCGAGGCGGCCGGTCTCGAAGCGGATGGTGCGGGTGCCGAAGCGGCCGTTGTCGAGAACGGCCTCGGTGGCGGTGATTTCAGGACCTTCCAAGAGGTCTCTCCTTCTTTGTTTAGCCTCGCGGGCCCGTGTGACGCGCGAGGTGTTCATGAAGGAGCGGATGCGGTGGGGTTCGGGCGCGCGGGGATTCCCCGAGTCTCGCCTGCGCTGGCCACCAGTAGAAAGCCACCCGACGACCGCGCCGAGGAACCCACCACAGGGGACCAGCTTCTCCGCCGATCGCTCCATGAGTCGATGTGAAGTTGTACAGTCGACCGCAGTCAACCGGATCCACCCTACCAGCGACGTCCTCGGATCCCGCGTGCTCTCGCCGTCGAAAGTGTCGACACCCGCCGGTCATGGTGTGTTCACCCTCCCGTCGACCGTGCGTCCAGGGCGTCGGCTCTGCTGGGGCCATGCGCATGTCAGTGATCGGATGCGGGTACCTCGGGGCCGTGCACGCCGCGGCCATGGCATCGCTCGGACACGAGGTGATCGGCGTCGACGTCGACGAGGGCCGCGTGGCTGCGCTCTCCCGCGGGCAGGCCCCGTTCTTCGAGCCGCAGTTGGACGACCTCCTCGCGTCGGGTCGGGCGGCAGGGCGCCTCCGCTTCGGCACCCGCATCGAGGACGCGGCAGGCGCGACCGTGCACTTCCTCGCCGTCGGCACGCCGCAGCAGCCGCACGGCCCGGCCGCTGACCTGCGCTTCGTGGACGCCGCCGTCGACGCGCTGCTCCCTCACCTGCGCCCCGGCGACGTGGTGGCGGGCAAGTCCACGGTTCCCGTCGGCACCGCCGCGCGTCTCGCCGGACTCGTGCACGACCGCGGAGCGACGCTGGCGTGGAACCCCGAGTTCCTCCGGGAGGGCTGGGCCGTGCACGACACCCTGACCCCCGATCGGATCGTGGTGGGGGCGGACAGCGGGGCAGCGGGCGAGCGCGCCGTCGCGGTCCTGCGCGACGTGTACCGTGCCGCGATCGAGGCGGGAACCCCCTTCCTCGCGACCGACCTCGCCACCGCCGAGCTGGTGAAGGGAGCGGCCAACGCCTTCCTCGCCACCAAGATCTCGTTCATCAATGCCATGGCCGAGATCGCCGAGGCCGCGGACGCCGACATCGCCCTGCTCGCGGAGGCGCTCGGCCACGACACGCGCATCGGGCCACGCTACCTCGGCTCCGGCATCGGATTCGGCGGCGGCTGCCTGCCCAAGGACATCCGGGCGTTCGCGGCGCGCGCGGAGGAGCTCGGTCGGCGCGAGGCCGTGGGCTTCCTGCACGAGGTGGACGCGATCAACCTCCGCCGCAGAGACCGCGCGGTGCAGCTCGTGGTCGACGCCCTCGCCGGACGGGTGTTCGGCCGCCGGATCGCGGTGCTCGGTGCCGCGTTCAAACCCTTCAGCGACGACGTGCGCGACTCCCCTGCGCTCGATGTCGCCGTGCGCCTGCGCGGCCTCGGCGCCGACGTCGTGGTCACCGACCCCGCGGCGATCGACAACGCCAGGGCCCTGCACCCGCAGCTGGGATACACGAGCGACCGGGACGAGGCCCTCCGCGGGGCCGACGCCGTGGTGGTCGTGACGGAGTGGGACGAGTACCGGCGTGCGCTCTCCCCCGCGCATGCGGGGTCGCTCGTGCGCGGACGAGTCGTGGTCGACGGCCGCAACTGCCTCGACGCCGCGGCGTGGCGTGCGGCCGGTTGGACGTACCGCGGCATGGGTCGTCGCTGAGCGCCACCCCCGCGCTCAGCCCACCGGCGCGCCGCGCTCGACGGACGAGCGACCGAGGTAGACGTAGTCGTCGTGCTTGGCGCGGCGGCCGTCACCCGCGGCCCTCCCGTGCAGGCGACGCCATACCCACGGCAGCGCGTACCGCCGCCACCACGCACCGGCTCCGATCGACTCGTGCTCGTGCAGCACGGCGTCGAGCGCGCCGAGGGCCTCGGCGTGGGGCACCCCGAGCACCTCGCCGACGCGATAGGCGAGGAACCGGTGCCCGCGACTGCTGAGGTGCACGAGATCCTCCCCCCAGTGCGGTCGCTCCGCGAGCGCGGGGTGCAGGTCGGTGTCGATCAGGATGGCGCCGGTCCGCGCGGCCACCCCGGCGAGCGCGGTCGCGAAAGTTGCGAAGCGTCGCGCGTACAGGGCTGCCGCGCGTCGTCCGGGGAGGAAGGGCGTCACCAGCACGACCTCGGCGCCGCCGGCGCGCAGTCGCACGATCGCGCCCTCGACCTGTGCCGCGAGCGTCGGCACGGGGGCACGGTACTTCACGAGGTCGTTCGCGCCCACGAGGATCGAGACCAGGTCGGGTCGGAGCTCCAGCGCGCGCTCGAGCTGCTCCCCACAGACGTCCTGCACGCGCTTCGACCGGATGGCGAGGTTGGCGTAGTGCAACCCGCCCCGCGCTGCGAGCAGCAGCGCCAGTCGGTCGGCCCAGCCCCGCAGCGCCCCATCCGCGCCCGGGTCGCACAGGCCCTCCGTCAGCGAGTCGCCCAGCGCGACGTATCTGCGCCAGCGCGCCGGCGGCACGGGTGGCGTGGGCTCGGGCCGCACGAGCCGACGGGCTCGCGCCGCCGCGTCCGTCCTGTGCAGCTCCTCGGCCTCCGCGAAGTGCCCGAGGAGCTGATCCCCGACGGCCGCCCAGCTGCGCGCCTGGACGCTCTCGTGACCGGCGCGGCCGAACGCGCGCCGCGTGTGCGCATCGGCCGCGAGCTCGCCCACGCGCCGGCGCAGCTCCCGCAGGTCACCGGGAGGGTAGAGCCAGCCGTCGACTCCGCTGCGTACGAGGTCGAGCGGTCCCCCGCGCCCCGTCGCGACGATGGGGACGCCGCTCGCGTGCGCCTCCTGCAGAGTCTGCCCGAAGGTCTCGCTCTCCCCCGGGTGCACGAACACGTCGAACGACGCCAGGGCCGCGGCGAGCGCGTCGCCGTCGAGGTGGCCCAGGAACAGGGCGTCAGGGAGCAGGTGCTGCAGGCGCGCACGGCTCGGGCCGTCGCCGACCACGACGAGACGGGTACCGGGGATCCCGGCGAGCACGGCCAGGTCTTCCACCTGCTTCTCCGGGGCCAGACGCCCGACATAGCCGATCACGGTCTGCTCACCCCACCGTGCACGCAGAGCGGGGTCGCGGCGCGTCGGATGGAACCGCTCCGCGTCCACGCCTCTCCCCCAGCGGCGGAGGCGGTCGACGCCGAGCTGAGCGAGCTGTCGGGCGGACTCGGCAGACGGAGCCAGCGTCAGGGTGGCCCGCCGGTGGAGCCGGGTGACGTGCGCCTGCGCGATCCCCGCTGTCGCGGCCACGCGGTAGCGCTCGGCGTAGGACACGACATCGGTCTGGTATGCGGCCACCGCGGCGACTCCCTGCCGCTCCGCCGCGAGCACGCCCCGCCACCCGAGGGCGAACGGCGACGCCAGGTGCACCACGTCCGGTCGGAAGTCGGCCCAGCTCGCGATGATCCGCGCCGGGGCGGACGCGCCCACCCGCACGTCGCGGTAGCCGGGAAGGGGCATGCTCGGCACCGCCGTGATCCGAGCGCCGTGGAGCTCGCGCGGCATGCCCTCCGCCGCCGGCGCGATGACCTGCGCCTCGTGTCCACGGCGCTCGAGATGGCGGAGGATCTGCATCACGGATCCGGTCACGCCGTTCATGTGCGGAAGGAAGGACTCGGTGACGATCGCGACTCTCACACCCACAGGATGGCCGCGGCTCGGGCGGCCACCGCCTGGAAACGGACCGGTGCACCAGATGTTCACCGGATGCTGGACCGGGGGTCACCGGCCAGCTTCCCGTCGGTTGCCGTTCACCCGCGCCGTGCACGCTGGGCGTCGTGCCGACCGATCTGTTCGCCGACGCCCTCGCGAGCCCGTGGAGCCTCGTGGTCATGAGCCTGCTCGTACTGGGTGACGCGTTCGTCGTCGTGATCCCCGGCGAGATCGCGGTGACGGCACTCGGCGCACTGGCCGTCGCGACGGGCAGTCCTCCGCTCTGGGCCGTGGTTCTGTGCGCCGCCGCGGCCGCCGCCGTCGGTGACGCCTGCTGCTACCTGATCGGACGGCTCGTCGGGACCCGGCGATGGCGGTGGATGCGCGCGCCGCGCGTGCGGCAGGCGCTGGACGGCGCGAGACGGCGCCTCGACCGCGGCGCGGCCACGGTGCTGTTCACGGCGCGCTTCGTGCCCTTCGCGCGGCTCGCGGTGAACCTCGTCGCCGGAGCCTCGCATGTGCGACCCCTGCGCTACTTCCCCCTGGTGGTCGTCGCGGCGACCGGGTGGGCGGTGTACCAGGCCGCGGTCGGCGCCCTGATCGCCGCGGTGCTCCCCGGCGGGCCGCTGGTCGCGGTGCCGGTGTCGATCGTCGTGGCCGTGGCGCTCGGACTCGCTGTGGACCGGGTCGCCGCGCGACGCCGCGGCCGACTCCCCGCGCGCGACGACGGTGCCCTAGGCTCGGGGGCATGAGCACCGAAGAAGGCGCCTCCTCCTCGGAGGACATGAAGCGCAAGTTCAAGGAAGCGCTCGAGAAGAAGAACGCGCACCACCGGCAGGGCGAGGCCCACCTCGACGGCGACTCCGCCGTCCACGCCGCCAACGCCCCGCAGACGCGACGCGAGTTCCGACGCAAGAGCGGTTGACCGCGGTGATGCGGGAGCCGGTGATCACCGGCTCCCGCATCCCTGTCCCGCCCGTGTCATCCGCCGAGGGCCCGGTTGCGCGCGCGCTCCTCCTTCGCGGACATCTCGGTGACGGCGGCCTCGTGCAGTCCCTGGACGTCGGTGGCCTGCGGGTGCGGCGCCGCGTGGGCGTCCACCCCGTCGAGTCGTGATTCGTCGAACGGCAGCTCGCCGCTCAGGACCCGGCGTACGCGGTCGCGGTCGATCTGCCTGGTCCAGGTGCCGATCAGCAGCGTGGCGACCGCGTTGCCGGTGAAGTTCGTCAGCGCCCGCCCCTCGGACATGAACCGGTCGATGCCGACGATGACGCCGACGCCGTCGACGAGGTCGGGCCGGTACGCCTGCAGCCCGCCGGCCAGCGTCGCCAGGCCCGCTCCCGTGACGCCCGCCGCCCCCTTGCTCGCGATGATCATGAACACCAGCAGGCCGATCTGCTCCCCGATCGACATGGGCTGGCCCATCCCGGTCGCGATGAACAGCGACGCCATCGTGAGGTAGATCGCGGTGCCGTCGAGGTTGAACGAGTAGCCGGTGGGCACGGTGATGCCGACGACGGGCTTGGAGACCCCGATGTGCTCCATCTTCGCGATCAGGCGCGGCAGCGCGGACTCCGACGACGACGTGCCGACGATCAGCAGGTACTCCCTGGCCAGGTACTTCATGAGCGACAGGATGTTGACCCTGGTGACCGCCCACAGGAGCGTCCCCAGCACCACGAGGATGAAGACGATGCAGGTGATGTAGAACGCCACCATCAGGATCCCGAGGCTCCAGATCGCGGCCACCCCCGTCTTGCCCACGACGGCCGCGATCGCCCCGAAGGCGCCGATGGGGGCCAGCCACAGGATCATGCCGAGGATCCGGAACACGAGCTTCTGCAGCTGCTTGACCGCCTCCATGATCGGGGCTCCGCGCTCACCCAGCCCCTGCAGCGCGAACCCGGTGAGCAGGGCGATGAAGAGGACCTGCAGCACGCTCTCGCCCGTGAAGGCGGAGAAGAACGTCGCGGGGATGATCCCGAGCAGGAACTCCTGCGTCGTCGTGGCCTCCGTGGTCTCCGTCTGATAGCTGGCGTTCGCCATGTCGAGCCCGGAGCCGGGGTGGATGATGTTCCCCACGATCAGGCCGATCGCGAGCGCGAAGGTTGACATGACCATGAAGTAGAGCAGCGCGAGACCGCCGATCTTCCCGACCGTCGCCGCCTTCGCGATCGAACCGACACCGACCACGATCGTGCAGAAGATGATCGGCGCGATCATCATCTTGATCAGCGCGACGAATCCCGTGCCCAGCGGCTCGAACCCGCGCCCGACCTCCGGCCAGACCAGCCCGACGACCGCGCCGAGCACCACCGCGATGATCACCGAGACGTACAGCCAGGTGTGGCGGTCCCAGGCCTGCTTGCCTCGCCGCCAGTGGAACCGGGGAAGGGAGAATCCCGTCGTGAGCGCCATGCGTCCTCCTCGTGTCGACGTCGTCGTCCGAGCCGGTGGCCTCTGTGCCCTCGACCCCTTCCACGGTCTCCGCGCTCGCACGACGACGCCATTTGTGGTCGTATTGGTCCCTGCCGGACCCGTCGACGATCGGAGGAACGGGATGGCGCACGCCTCCCCCGGCCGCAGCGCGGCGTCGCGGGTGTTCGCGGCGCTCGTGGTGACCGCCGTGGTCGTCGGCGCGCTCGTCGCGCTGTTCCTCGTGGTGGAGGCGCAGCGTGCCGTCCGCTCCGAGGCCGAACGGCTCACCGCCGCCACAGCCGCCGCCCTCGCCTCCGCACCGGACGTGGTCGCACTGCTCACCCGCGGCGATACGGCGAGCGCGAGCGCGTCGCTCGAACCGTACGCGTTGGAGGTCATCGACAGGGCGGGGTTGGACTTCGTCACGATCATGACGCCGGAGGGTCTGCGCCTCACCCATCCCGATCCGACTCAGATCGGCGCGCCGTACCTCGGGACGGTCCCGTCGACCCCGCGCGTGCTCACCGAGGAGTTCCGCGGCACGCTCGGTCCGTCCGTGCGGACGATCGTCCCTGTTGTCGATGATGACGGCACCCTGGTGGGCTGGGTCGCCACGGGGGTGACGACCGAGACCATCTCCGAGACCCTGGTGCGGCGGTTGCCGCTGTCGCTCGCCATCACGGCGGGACTGGTGCTGCTCGGGGTGGGCGGTGCCCTGCTCGCCCGTCGGGTGACGCGGCGGTTCGCGGGCGACCTGCCGCCCGGGGAGCTGCGCGACGCGGTCTCCTCCTATGAGTCGGTGCGCACCCTCGGCGAAGCGCTGCGGGCGCAGACGCACGAGCACGGCAACCGCATGCACGCGGCGGTGGCGCTGCTCGAACTCGACCGCCGCGACGAGGCGATCGAGATCCTCACGCAGACGTCCAGGCAGAGCCAGTCCCTCGTGGACCAGGTCACGGCGCGGCAGCACGGCGACCCCGCGGTGGGCGCACTGCTGCTGGGCAAGGCCGCACAGGCGCGCGAGCGCGGCATCGACTGGCGGATGGACATCGCCCCGGACACCCCGCGCACCCCGCTGGCGCCCGTCGACGCGGTGGCCGTGCTCGGGAATCTGGTCGACAACGCGATGGATGCCGCGGCGGAATCCGCAGACCGCTGGGTGCGGGTGTCGCTGCGGCGCGGCGATCGCGGCGGCATCGTGCTGGAGGTGGCGGACAGCGGCCCGGGGATCCCGGTCGATCAGCGGGAGCGGATCTTCGCCCAGGGGTACACGACGAAGCCCGCGGGGCCGCACGGGCGCGGCATCGGGCTGGCCCTCGTCCGCTCCGTCGTGAGGGAGGCCGGCGGGGACGTGACCGTGGCAGGCCCGCCGACGGTGTTCCGGGTGACCCTCCCGTCGGCATCGCCACGCGGGAGCAGGTCGTGATCCGCGTCCTCCTGGTCGACGACGACCCGCTGACCCTCGAGCTGCATCGCACCTACCTCGCGCGGCTGGACGGCTTCGCGGTGGCCGGTGAGTGCACGGGAGCGCGCGCGGCTCTCACGGCCGTGCGC
Source organism: Microbacterium sp. PF5 (assembly GCF_004794315.1). Lineage (NCBI taxonomy): Bacteria > Bacillati > Actinomycetota > Actinomycetes > Micrococcales > Microbacteriaceae > Microbacterium > Microbacterium sp. PF5. The sequence goes on from NZ_SSDQ01000173.1 coordinate 88,927, forward strand.
GAGCGACCCGGTGCTGGCGCGTTCGATCTGATGCTGCTCGACGTGACGATGCCGGACGGATCCGGACTGGAGGTGCTGCGCGCGCTCCGCGCGAGCGGTGCGGCGCTGGACGTGATCGCGATCACCGGCGTGCGCGACGCGGAGACGGTGCGGCAGATGGCGGCACTCGGCGTCTTCCACTACCTCGTGAAGCCGTTCGCGTTTGCGGTGTTCCGGGAGCGGCTGGAGCAGTACCGGGCGTATCGTGCCCAGGCGCACGGGACGACGGGCCCGGCGACGCAGGCGGAGATCGACGCGCTGCTGAGTCGGTCGACCGGAGCCATCGTCCTGCCGAAGGGCCTGTCGGCGACCTCGCTGGAGCGCGTGACGGCGGAGCTGCGCGCCCGCGGACCGCTCTCCGCGCGCGAGGCCGCCGAGCGCCTCGGACTGTCACGCGTGGCCGTGCGCCGCTACCTCGAGCACCTGGTCGTCGACGGCGTGGCGGTGCGCGGTGCCCGCTACGGGACGCGCGGTCGACCCGAGACCGAGTACACCTGGCGGCGGGGACCGGCTGGGCGGTGACGCGCGCCCCGTCCCCGTGTCTCCACGGGGACGGGGCGCGGACGTCGGCGCGGGGTCACTCGCCGGCGAGACCGCCGAGCATGTGTCCGAACGATCGACCCTCACCGAGATAGGTCGCCGGGTCGTACGGGTCGACGACCGTGGCGGCTTCGCGGCGGGCGACCGCCTCGGCCAGCTCCCTGGCACCCTTCTCGACGCGCTTGGCGAGCGGGGCCACGTCGTCGCCCGCGCCGCCCCAGTCGCTGGACGCCGCGAACACGCCGGTCGACACGGCCTCCGCATGCAGGTAGGCGAATAGCGGGCGGATCGCGTAGTCGATTGCGAGCGAGTGCCGCGGGGTGCCCGCGTTGGCGCCGATCAGCACGGGCTTCCCGGTCAGCGCGTCCGGGTCGAGCACGTCGATGAACGACTTGAACAGGCCGGAGTAGCTGGTCGAGAAGATGGGCGTCACGGCGATCAGCGCGTCCGCCGAGACGACCGTGTTGATCGCGGTCTCCAGGGCGGGCGGCGCGAAGCCCGTCAGCAGGTTGTTGGTGATGTCGTGCGCGTAGTCACGCAGCTCGATCACGTCGACCGTGGCCTGGATGTCGCGCTCGGCGAGCGCCTTGACGGTCTCGGCGGCGAGCCGGTCGGCCAGCATCCGCGTGGACGAGGGGTTCGACAGGCCGGCCGAGACGACGGCGATGCGACGCGTGGTCATGTCAGGCCTCCTTCCGGCCGAGTCCGAACGCGGCACCCGCGGGTGCCGGGGTGTCCTGGTAGGGCGAGTCGCCCGTGAGGTTGTCGCCCCGGTTGGCGCCGGGTCGCGCCTGACGCGTGGGGCCGTCGCCGAACTCGGCCTTCACGCGCGCCGCGTGCGTCGGGGCGTCGGGCACGCCGGCCGGACGGTCCTTCGCGAGCTCCTTGCGCAGCACCGGCACGACCTCGGAGCCGAGGATGTCGAGCTGCTCGAGCACCGTCTTCAGCGGAAGGCCGGCGTGGTCGATCAGGAAGAGCTGGCGCTGGTAGTCACCGAAGTGCTCACGCATGCCCGCGTACCGGTCGATGACCTGCTGCGGCGAACCGACCGTCAGCGGCGTCATCTCGGTGAAGTCCTCCATGCTCGGGCCGTGGCCGTACACGGGGGCGTTGTCGAAGTAGGGCCGGAACTGGTTCACGGCGTCCTGCGACTTCGCGGCCATGAACACCTGCCCGCCGAGCCCGACGATGGCCTGCTCGCGCGTGCCGTGGCCGTAGTGCTCGAAGCGCTGGCGGTACAGCTCGATCAGGCGCTGGTAGTGCTCCTTCGGCCAGAAGATGTTGTTCGCGAAGAACCCGTCGCCGTAGTAGGCGGCCTGCTCCGCGATCTCCGGGGTGCGGATCGATCCGTGCCAGACGAACGGCGGGATGCCGTCGAGCGGGCGCGGGGTCGACGTGAAGCCCTGCAGCGGGGTGCGGAACTTGCCCTCCCAGTCGACGACGTCCTCGCGCCACAGCTTGTGCAGCAGGGCGTAGTTCTCGATCGCGAGCGGGAGGCCCTGACGGATGTCCTGTCCGAACCACGGGTACACCGGGCCGGTGTTGCCGCGCCCGAGCATCAGGTCCATGCGGCCGTCGGACACGTGCTGCAGCATCGCGTACTCCTCGGCGATGCGCACGGGGTCGTTCGTGGTGATGAGCGTGGTCGACGTCGAGACGATCAGCCGCTCGGTCTGCGCGGCCAGCGCCGCCAGGAACGTGGTGGGGCTGGAGGACCAGAACGGCGGGTTGTGGTGCTCGCCGATCGCGAAGACGTCGAGGCCCACCTCCTCGGCGTGGGTGGCGATGGCCAGCGTGGCCTTGATGCGCTCCTGCTCGCTGGGGGTGACGCCCGTGGTGGGGTCGCGGGTGATGTCGCTGACCGACATGATGCCGAACTGCATCGCCTGCGCGCCTGACTGCTCGCTCATGATTGCTCCGTGTTCTCCGAACCCGATGATCGTGCCACCCGGTTCTATTCATTTGAATGTAATCGTGTCAACGCGTGCACGGCAACTTTATTCCCGCGCCTGTAGCCTCGGAGGATGAGCACCACCGGGGCCGACATCACGGGGCCCGCCACCGGGTCCGTCCCGCGGAAGCGCCGGCGCGTGCCCTTCTGGGACAACGCTCGCTACGCGTGCATCGTCCTCGTCGTGCTCGGCCATGCGATCCAGCGGCTCATCTACGACTCCGACATCGCGTTCGCGTTCTACCTCGCGCTGTACGCGTTCCACATGCCGGCGTTCGCGATCATCTCCGGCTACTTCTCCAAGTCGGGCTCGCCCACCAAGACGCAGATGGCCAGGGTGATCACCGACATCGTCCTGCCCTACGTGATCTTCGAGACGCTGTGGACCCTCACCAAGTGGCTCGTCGAAGGTCAGGCCACCCCGAACTTCACCAAACCGAGCTGGACACTGTGGTTCCTCCTGGCGCTGGCGATCTTCCGCCTCGTCCTCCCCTACCTCGCACTGCTGCGCTGGCCGCTGCTGTGGACCGTCGTGATCTCGATCGGCGCCGGCTACCTCTCCAACGTCGACAGCACCTTCTCACTGTCCCGCACGCTGGGCCTCCTCCCCTTCTTCACGCTCGGCTGGTGGCTGCGCGAGCACGACATCGTCAACCGGCTGCGCCTGCTGGACTTCCGCCCCTGGTGGATCCGCGCGGCGGCGATCGGCGTCTTCGCGGCGACCGGGTGGGCCGCCTGGAACTGGCTTCCGCTGTGGCAGGCCGCCGACCTGCGCGAATGGCTGTTCTACGAGGCCTCCTACTCCGACCTGGTCGGCACGCAGTGGTGGGCCGGCGCGATCCGGGTCGCCCTCATGCTGCTCGCCGTCGTCCTGTGCGCGGCGTTCTTCGCGCTGATCCCCCGCGGCTCGTACTGGTGGACGACCTTCGGCCAGTACACGATGTACGTCTACCTGCTGCACTCGTTCGTGCTCTATCCCTTCCGGGAGAGCGGTGTGCTGCGCGACCTCGAGCCGACCTGGTTCTGGCTGCCGCTCGTGACCGCGCTCTCGGTGGTCCTCGCGCTGCTGCTGGCTACCAAGCCCGTGCGACGGCTGTTCCGCCCGCTCGTGGAGCCGCGCCCGCGCTGGCTGTTCTCCGATCCCGAGCTCGCCGCGCGCGAGGGTCGCAGGAACGACCCGACCGGCTCGCGTCGTCCCCGATGAGCGGCGCCCCCGGAGCCGACGCCCTCTCCGTGAAGGACAGCCTGGTCGCGATCATCGAGGACACGGGCTTCCGCGCACACGGCCTCCACGTGCGCGCGGGCGACGGGACCGCCGAGCACCGCTGGGCACCGGACGTGCGAGAGGACATCCAGTCGGTCGCGAAGGGCGTGTGCGTGCTCGCCGTGGCTCTCGCCGCCGACGACGGCGTGGTCTCGCTCGACGAGCCCGTGGCGCACCTCCTCCCCGATCACGAGCTCGGGCCGGGCGTCGACCGGGTGACGCTGCGCCACCTCCTGTCGATGTCGAGCGGGATCGACCTGCCCTGGTCGCCCACGCTTCTGACCGACTGGCCCGACCTCGCCGCGGAGTTCCTTCGGCGACCCTCCCGCGGGCGCGTCTTCCAGTACTCCAATGCCAGCACCTACACCGCCATGACAGCCCTCGCCGCGCGCGTCGGCGACGTGGGCGACTACCTCGACGACCGCCTGCTCGAGCCGCTCGGCATCCACGGCGCGCGGTGGACCCGCTGCCCTCACGGCCGCATCGAGGCGGGCGGCGGTCTCGCGCTGCGCACCGAGGAGATGGCGCGCATCGGGCGGCTGATCCGCGACCGCGGCGCGTGGGAGGGGCGTCGGCTCGTGTCGCCGGAGCACATCGATGCGATGCACCGCGACGGCGTCGTCGCCGGCGTGAACCCGGGCTACGACCGCTACGCCCTCGCCGGGTGGGGCGGACCGGGACGGGCCTGGCGGCTGCACGGCGCCTACGGGCAGCTGATGATCTTCCTCGATGACGCTGTGGTGACGATCAGCGCCGACGACCACGCGGGAGCCGACGCGCTGGCCTCGTCCGTCGTCGAGGTGCTGGAGGCCGCGCGGCTCGGGTCCTAGGGCCAGTCAGGCGAAGAGCTCGGCGCCCACGTAGGAGCCGGGCTTCGCGCCGGCCGGCACCGCCCAGATCCCCGACCCGACGTGGCGGATGTACTCGTTCATGCGGTCGGTCGCCAGCCGGCGCTGCAGCGTGATGAACTGCGCGGGGTCGCGCTGATACGACAGGAAGAAGAGCCCGGCGTCGAGCCGTCCGAGCGTGTTGTTGCCGTCCACGTAGTTGTAGCCGCGGCGGAGGATGCGCACGCCGTCGTTCTGCGTCGGGTGCGCGAGCCGCACGTGGCTGTGGGCGTCGATCGCGCCGCCGTGGAAGTCGGGCTCGGTGAACTCGTCGCCGCCGGAGAGCGGGGCGCCCTCGCCCTTGTCGCGGCCGATGATGGTGGCCTGTTCCGAGAGTCGCACCCGGTCCCACGTCTCGATCAGCATCGCGATGCGCCGGGCGACCAGGTACGAGCCGCCTGCGAGCCAGCCCGGATCGTCCGCGGCGGAGACCCACACGTGCTCGTCGAGCGCGGCGGTGTCGTCGGCGAGGATGTTTGCGGTGCCGTCCTTGAAGCCGAACAGGTTGCGCGGCGTGGCCTGCGCCGCCGTGGTGCGGGACGTCTTGCCGAACCCGAGCTGCGACCACCGCAGTCGCGCACGCCCGAACGCGATCCGGCTGAGGTTCCTGATCGCATGCACCGCCACCTGCGGGTCGTCGGCGCACGCCTGCACACAGAGGTCGCCGTGGGACATCTCGGGGTCGAGGTCGTCGCCGAGGAAGGCGGGCAGCCGCTCCAGCCCTGCGGGACGCTGCGCCGCGATGCCGTAGCGGTCGCCGGCTTCGTTCTCGAACAGGCTCGGACCGAACCCGATCGTGATGGTCAGCCCGGCGGACGGCAGACCGAGCGCTTCACCCGTGTCGTCGGGCGGGGCTTCCGGGCTGCCGCCGACGGCACCGCTCGCGCTGACCTCGAGTCCCTGCGTGAGGCGCGAGGCCGCGTAGCTCCAGTCCTGGAGCAGCGAGATCAGGTCGTCGCGGTCGGTGCGCGGCATCATGTCGAAGCTCGCGAAGTGCAGGTGGTCCTGCACGGGCGTGGTGATGCCGGCCTGGTGCACGCCGAAGAAGTCGTAGCTGTTCTGCGCGTCTTCGGCGGCGCGGGCGCGTCCGAGCGCGACGCCGCCGGTCAGTCCCGCCCCCAGGCCGACCGCGAGACCTGCGACCCCGCCGCCGACCGCGAGACCGAGCAGTCCGCGCCTGCTCAGCCCCGCGGGAGCGTCGACGCGTGCGGCCTCCGCCCGGTCCTCCGGTTCGCGGATCGGTTCGCTCTCGGTCATGTCCGGCGCCTCTGCGGTCCCGTCAGTCGAGCACCGTCGCGGTCAGCTGCGACAGCGGCTCGGCCAGGGCGTTGATCAGGTCGGTCAGCTCGCGCTTGTCGTCCGCCGTAAGGGTGGCGTACCCGACGAACCCGTCCGCGAGGGAGCCGTGCGTGGCGAGCGACGACTCGAGCGCGGCGTACCCCGACTCGATCTCGTCGACCAGCGCGGCGCCGTCGTCGCCCTGCGCCGTGGCGAAGTCCTGCACCAGGGAGAACGCCATCTTGGAGCCTTCGACGTTCGCCGCGAAGTCGAACAGGTCGGTGCCGGACCACCAGTCCTCCTCGCCGGAGATCTTGCCGGTCGCGACCTCGTCGAGCAGCGCGATCGCGCCATTGGAGACACCCGCGATGCCCTGGTCTTCCAGGGTCGTTGTGAAGTCGTCGGAGTGCACGTAGTCGTACAGCTCCTGCACGTCGGCGAGCAGCAGGTCGCCGTAGTCGGCGCGTTCCTCGGGCGTGGACGGGGCCCAGCCCTGCCACGCGGGCGTCTCCCCGTCGGCGTTGAGGGCGTCCTGCGCCGGCACCCACAGGTCCTTCTCGATGCGGTGGAAGCCGGTCCAGTCGAGCCCGTCGGCCACGGCGTCGACCTCGCGGAAGTCGATGCGCGGATCGAGGTCGCCCAGCGCCTCGGCCACGGGCTCGATGCGCTCGTAGAAGGCGCGGGTCTGCGGGAAGAGCGTGCGGGCGGTCGCGTCGTCGCCGGACTGGTACGCGGCCACGAGCTCTTCCACCGCCGGCACGAGCTGACCGACCTGATCCTTCACGAACGCCGCGTACAGGTCGACCGCCTTCGTCTTCTGCTCGGCGTCCGGCCCGTCGACGGCCACCGGGTCGCCCGTGACGGTGAAGGCGGCCTTGCCCACGCCGTCGCCCACCATGCCCGGCTTGCACAGCGTGAAGTAGTCACCGGGCTGCACCACGACCGTGAGCGTACGCGACGCCGCCGGCGCGATGTTCTCGACCTCGCCGACGATGCGCAGGCCGTCGTCCGCGAGCAGGTAGAACTCCGACACCTGGTCGGTGTCATTCGAGACGTCGAACGTGAGGGTGCCGCTCTCCGCGGTGGCGGCCGAGACCGCGCAGTCGGAGTCGGTGGACGACACGTCGAAGGCGGCCGTGGCCGCGGTGTCCTCCTTCGCGACGCAGCCGCTCAGGACGAGGACGGCTGCGCCGGTCACGGCCAGCACCCCCAGGGACCGGGACGAGATGGTCATGCTGCTCCTTGCTGTGAGAGAGGGGTCGCCTCGGTGCGAGGGCGCGGCGTCGGTGCCGCGGAGCGACGCCGCGGGCGGAGGCCACGCACGTAGAACGTGCCGACGATGGCGAGGTAGAGGACCCAGGCGGTCACCTGGAGCCAGGTCATGGCCGGCATGAAGCCGATGGTGGCCTGCAGCACGGCGGCGAGGGGTCCACCGGGCGCGATCGCCGACGACACGTCGAAGGCCCAGCCGAACGGGAAGCCGGCCGCCCCCACGGCGACCGCGCCGGTGGCCGCGTCGATCGGCGCGGCGGCCGTGAACGGACCGGGCAGCGCCCCCGCCTCCTGCAGATCCATGACGGCGTATGCGAGCACGCCGGCGGCGACGATCACGAGGAACCCGCCGGTCCAGGCGAAGAACCGGCGCAGGTCGAGGCGCAGCGCGCCCCGCGAGATCAGCCAGCCGAGGGCCACCGCGGCGAGCAGACCGAGCAGCGCGCCCAGCAGCGCGGAGGGCGCGTCGCCGAACGACTGCACCATCGACCACAGCAGCAGGGTGGTCTCGATACCCTCCCTGGCGACGGAGACGAAGCCGATCGCGACGAGCGCCCAGAGTCCGCCCGCGGTGAGCGCGCGGTCGACGCCGCCCTCGAGGGTCGCCTTCATCGTGCGTCCGGCCCGCTGCATCCAGAAGATCATCCAGGTGACCATCGCGACCGCGAGCAGGGACAGCCCGCCGCCGATCAGCTCCTGGGCGGTGAACGTGAGCTCGTACGCGCCGAAGGTGAGGACCGCGCCGATGGCCAGAGCGAGCCCGACCGCGAGACCGACGCCCGCCCAGAGCTTCGGGAGCGCATCACGCCGGTCGAGACGCCGCAGGTAGGCGACGAGGATGCCGACGACGAGTGCGGCTTCGAGCCCCTCGCGGAGGCCGATGAGGAAGGTGGCGAGCACGGACGGTGTCCCTCTGATGAAGACTGAGGTAAGGCATCCCTTACCAACGAGACTCTAGCACCGCGACACCCGTTCCCCCGACCGGATGACATCCGCCGGTGCCGGGACACCCGCCCGAGTAACGCGACGCAACACTCGCCCGCGGCCCGAGAACCTCGACATACCCTCGGTCCATGGCTGAACTCTCGCTCCCGATCCTTGACCTCTCCCAGCTCGACCAGGGCCCCGAGGCCGCGGCGCGGTTCCGCGACGAGCTGCGTGCCGCGACCCACGACGTCGGCTTCTTCTACCTCACCGGCACCGGCGTCTCTCCCGAGCTGGAGGCGCGCCTGCACCGCGCCGCACTCGACTTCTTCGCCCTCCCCGAAGAGGACAAGCTCGCGATCGAGAACGTCAACAGCCCCCACTTCCGCGGCTACACCCGGGTCGGCGGCGAGCGGACCCAGGGCAAGGTCGACTGGCGCGAGCAGATCGACATCGGCCCGGAGCGCGAGCCCGTGAGCGACGGCCCCGCCTTCAACCGCCTGATCGGCCCGAACCTGTGGCCAGCGGCCCAGCCCGAGCTCCAGGCCGTGGTCGCGGAGTGGCACGACTCCCTGACAGAGATCGCACGCAAACTCCTGCGCGCCTGGGCTGTCACTCTCGGCGCGGACGAGACCTACTTCGACGAGACGTTCCGCGATCCGTCGACCCTGATCAAGATCGTGCGATACCCGGGCACGGACGAGCCGGAACCACAGCAGGGCGTCGGAGCGCACAAGGACTCCGGTGTGCTGACGCTGTTGTGGGTCGAGCCCGGAAAGGGGGGCCTCCAGGTCGAGCGTGACGGCGAGTGGGTCTCGGCTCCCCCGGTGTCCAGCGCATTCGTCGTCAACATCGGAGAGTTGCTGGAGTATGCCACCGGCGGCTACCTCAAGGCAACGAACCACCGCGTGATCTCACCGCGGGCACCCGAGGAGCGCATCTCGATCCCGTTCTTCTTCAACCCCGCACTCGATCAGCAGCTCCCGCTGCTCGAGCTCCCCGCCGACCTCGCCGCTCAGGCGACCGGGGTCACCGATGACCCGGGAAATCGGATCCACGCGACCTACGGCGAGAACGCGCTTAAGTCCCGGCTTCGTGCGCACCCCGATGTCGCGGCGATCCATCACCCCGACCTCGTGACCGTCTGACGGGCGTCACAGTTCCTGCCCGGCACCGAGGGCCACGATCTCACGCAGTGCCTGAAGGTGCGCGGCGAAGGCATCGCGCCCTGCCTTCGTCGAACGCACCCAGGTGCGCGAGCGCCCCCCGACCGCGCCCTTGCGCGCGACCACGTACCCGGCGGCCTGCAGGTGCGCGATCGCCTTGCTCAGGGGCGAGTCGCCGCACTGCAGCATCTCCCGCAGGGCCGCGAAGTCGAGTTCCATCCCGTCGCCCAGTCCGGCCATGAGGGAGAACCGGATGGGCGAGGCAAAGTTGTCGTCCAGCCGCGTGCGCGGGTGTGGGACAGACGCGGGCTCACGCACGTTCGCCGTGCCCCGCGACGAAGGAGACCGCCACGAAGGACGCGAGCACGCCGGCGCCCGCGCACACGCCGACGAGTCCTGCGTTGCCGAGCGATCCGGATCCCAGGACGATGCCGACGGGCATGCAGGCGGCGATGAAGAAGACAGTGATGTGCGGCCAGCGCCAGGACGCGCCGACTGCGGGTAGACCGAAGTCTGAGGCGGAGGCGGCGATCCACCCCACGAGGCACAGCATCACGAGCAGGGTGATGATGCTCCTCAGCACGTCGTCCGGCGATCCTGCGAGCATCGTCAGCACGGCGAACGCGACGCCTATGAGGACGGTGCCCCATCGAAGCCGGTGCGGCAACGAACGGGGAGCCGGACGGGGACGACCCAGGTCGCCCGCAGCCCGTATGAGCCGCGCGACGCCATGCCCTCCGACTCCGACGAGCACCGTGACTGCCGGGATGAGCACCACCCCGACAGGAAGTCGCGTATCGAGAGCAGCGAAGCCGAACACCACGAGCGCACCGATGATGATCGCTGCGCCGCCGACCAGCAGCGGCCACCGCGAACGCGTCATCCGCCACTGCATGCCCGTGCGCTGCGCCATCCCCGTGGACAGCTGTCCCCAGACCAGAAGGGTGAACAGCACGATCTGCGACGCCAGCACGTCGTCTCGCCGGAGAACAAGCGCGAAGGCGACGAAATACGCAGCCATGACCACGGCGTTGCCGATCTGCAGCCGGGCGAGAGCACGTCGGTCGACTGCATGTTCGCGGCGGTCCACCACCGCCTCCGCCGCCTCGAGGTACCGCCGGGCCGTCTCCGAGTCCGGGGGCACCAGAGCGTCCTGACCTGCGATCGGTTTCTGCTCCATGGCGACCTCCCCGCTTTCCACTTGGAAAGCTCCATGACTTTCCTATCGGAAAGTTGCACGGGTGGCAACCAGAGCTACAACGCATCTGCACATGACGAAGGCCGCCCCACACCGTGGGGCGGCCTTCTCAAGAATGTTCTGCGCGATTGAACGCTGGGTTCGCTCTGCCTTATCGGCGGAGTCCGAGACGCTCGATCAGCGAACGGTAACGCTCGATGTCGATGTCCTGGAGGTAGCCGAGCAGACGACGGCGCTGACCCACGAGCAGGAACAGACCACGACGCGAGTGGTGGTCGTGCTTGTGCTCCTTGAGGTGCTCGGTGAGGTCCTTGATGCGCTGCGTCAGCATTGCGACCTGCACCTCGGGGGATCCGGTGTCACCGGGGTGCGTCGCGTACTCTTCGATGATCGCCTTCTTGACGTCTGCTTCCAGTGCCATAGATTCGATCCCCTCTCTGCTTGTTGCGCGGCGCCCGACGCCTGATGCGTGAGCTCTCTTTATCCGCGGCCGATCGAACGGCAACCTGACGAGTCTACCAGCCCGGGCGAGCCCCGAGCGACACGGCCGACCAGCGCTCCCGCGCACTCCACTACGCTCGAGGAGTGCGGGAGAGGTGCGTGGCGTGAACGCGGGACGAGGACATCTGATCGACCTGACGCCGCTGCGGATCAGCCCCGCTTTCGCACGCATGTGGATCGGCTCGACGCTCGCGGGCATCGGCGGCCAGCTCACGATCGTCACGGTGATGCTGCACGTGTTCGCTCTCACGGGGAGCACGTTCGCGGTGTCGATGATCGCGGTGGCCGGGCTCCTGCCGATGGTCCTGGCCGGCCTGTACGGCGGCATGCTCGCCGACGCCTTCGATCGCCGTCGCGTCGCCCTCATCGCCGCCACCGTGACGTTCGCCTCCACCGCTCTCCTCGCGGCGCTCACGTGGACCGGTGCCGAGACGATCTGGTGGCTGTACGCGCTGAGCATGATCAACTCGGCCGCCAACTCGGTCGGCATGGCCACGCGCACCGCGATCGTCCCCCGCCTCATCCCCCGCGAACAGCTCGCCGCGGCGTCCGCGCTCAACGGTGTCGCCTTCGGGCTGACGGTCATGGCCGGTCCCGCCCTGGCCGGCCTGCTGGTCGCCCTCACGGGCTACGGCTGGACGTACTCGATCGACGTCGTGCTGATGCTGTCGATGTTCCTCGGCCTGTGGACGCTGCCCTCGGTGCGTCCGGAAGGCGAGATCGTCCGCCCCGGTCTCGCCTCGCTCGTCGACGGCTGGCGCTTCCTCCGCCGCGCGAGCAACATCCGGATGCAGTACGTCGTCGACATCATCGCGATGACGTTCGGCCAGCCCCTCGTCCTCTTCCCCGCGCTGGGCACGCTGCTGCTGGGCGGCGGCGCGGTCACCACCGGCATCCTCACCGCAGCCGTGGCGGCGGGCACCTTCGCCTCGAGCCTGTTCTCGGGCCGGGTCGTGCAGTACCGCTGGCACGGTCGCGGGATCGCACGCGCGGTCGAAGCCTATGGTGCATCGATCCTGCTGTTCGGTGTGGTGCTGCTCGTGGGCGCCTTCTCCTCCCCCGCCGACGAGGACACACCCCACGTCGGACTGATCATCGCCGCCTGCGTGGCCCTCGCGCTGTCCGGCGCCTCCGACAACGTCAGCTCGATCTACCGCAACACGATGATGCAGGCGGCCGTGCCCGACACGATGCGCGGACGCCTGCAGGGGCTGTTCATCGTGGTGGTCGCCGGCGGCCCGCGCATCGGCGCCCTCTACGCCGGCACGCTCGCCACGCTCACGACGCTGTGGTTCCCTCCCCTGCTCGGCGGGATCCTGGTGATCGCGCTGGTCGCGCTGATCGCCGGGCGCAACCGCCGCTTCCGCTCCTATGACGCAGAGAACCCCGAGCCCTGACGGACCCGGGGTTCCTGAAGCCGTGCGGCGATCAGTCCTGCTGCAGCGCTCCCTGCAGGTCGAGGTTGATCGTGACGTCCTTGCCCACGAGCACGCCGCCGGTCTCGAGCGCCGCGTTCCAGGTGAGGCCGAAGTCCTCGCGGTTGATGACCGTCTTCGCCGAGGCGCCCGCCTTGTAGTTGCCCCACGGGTCGCTGCCGAAGCCGCCGAAGTCGAGCTCGAACGTGACCGGCTTCGTGATGCCGCGGATCGTGAGGTCGCCGTCGACCAGCAGGTCGCCGCCCTCGACGCGCGCACCGGTCGACACGAACTCCATCGTGGGGTAGTTCTCGGTGTCGAAGAAGTCCGCCGAGCGGAGGTGCTGGTCGCGGCCCTCGTCCTTCGTGTCCACCGACGTCACGTCGACGCTCGCCTCGACCTTGGCCTCGAGCGGGTTCTCCGGAGCCACGAGCGTCGCGCTCTTCACGCCGAACGTGCCGCGCACCTTCGAGATCATCATGTGACGGACGCTGAAGGTGACCTCGCTGTGCGCGGGGTCGAGGACCCAGGTGCCGGGGCGGTAGCCGGGGATGTCGATGCTGGTCATGGGTTTCTCCTCGGAGACATCGGCCGCGCGGAGGCGGCGTACGGACAGGGCCGCGATCGCGGCGTCCTCCAGCCCAACCTACATTCACGCGAATGTATTCCCGTGCATGCACACGCATTCCGGAAAGACGGAGCGCCCCTCCTGGCGAGAGGAGAGGCGCTCGAGATGTCGCGTCGGGGTCAGCCCACGGCGACGAGGTCGATGATGAAGATCAGCGTCTTGCCGGACAGGAAGTGTCCGCCGCCGACCGGACCGTAGGCCAGGTGCGGCGGGATGATCAGCTCGCGGCGTCCGCCGACCTTCATGCCGGGAATGCCGTCCTGCCAGCCCTGGATCAGGCCGCGCAGCGGGAACTGGATGGTCTCGCCACGGCCCCACGAGGAGTCGAACTCCTCGCCGGACTCGAACTCCACACCGGCGTAGTGGACGGTCACCGTGTCACCGGGCTTGGCCTCGGCACCATCACCCTCGATGATGTCGCGGATGACCAGCTCTGCGGGGGCAGGAGCGGTCGGGGCGTCGAACTCGGGCTTCGTGCGATCAGTCATGGCTCCATCCAAGCGGACCCCCGCGCGCCCGGTCAACGCGACGGGACCTGCTCACAGCGAACACCTCGACCGGGCGGGTGGCCTCGCGCCCTGCCCCTTGACACGTCCGAGGGGCCGGGTGCACCCTGGTGGCAGATCAACTCAGCGCCCGGGAGACATGCAGGCATCGCCGCAGCACCGGGCGCTGAGTCTTGCTCAGGGCGGATCAGTAGGCCAGCAGCGCGGCCCTCGTCGCGCGCGTGCGGATCAGCAGCGCCCTCTCGTCCTCGACCGCCAGCGGGTCGCGGCCGGTGATCGCCCGCTGCCGCACCGCCGCCAGCGCCGTCGCGTCCTTGATGAACTCGCGCATGAGCGGACGACGGTCGCCGCGCAGCTGCGCCGCCCACGTCAATCCCGCCTTGCGACCGGACGGCGTCGCGAGCATCGTGACCTCCTCCGGCGTGAACCATCCTGCGGCGGCGTACTCGGCGAGCCGGGCTCGCGTGAGCCGCGCCTCCTCCCGCCGCAGCGCGATGATGCCCAGGATGAAGCCGATGAACAGCGGGACCTGCAGCGTGAAGTAGAGGCCGAAGAAGTCCGCGAAGGTCGCCGAGCCGTTCCACAGCGCGTGCAGGAAGACCGCGCCCAACCACCCGAGCAGTCCCGCGCCGAGGGCCGCCCCGGCGGAGGCGTGCCGGCGCGCGACGAGGCCGATCGCGAACCCCGTCAGCGACGTGAACATGGCGTGCGCGAAGGGCGACAGCAGCGCGCGCACCACGAACGTGGCGCCGAGCTGCTCGCCGCCACCCTCGATCAGGCTGACCGCGAAGTACTGGATGTTCTCGGTGAACGCGAACCCGGCCCCCACCAGCGCGCCGTACACCACGCCGTCGACCGGGCCGTCGAACGAACGGCGGGCGAGCAGGAAGACCAGGAACACCCCGACGCCCTTCCAGAACTCCTCCACGATCGGCGCCTGTACGACCGCGGCCACCGCCTCCGGCACCGGGCCGAGCAGGATCGTCATCCCGACGTCGACCAGGAGCGTGAGGCCGACCGCCGCGACCGCGCCCCACGCGATCGCGAAGATCACGAGACGCTTCGGCTCCGGCTCCCATCGGTCGATCATCCGCACCCCGAGGAACACGATCGCCAAAGGGATCAGCGCGAGAACGAGCCCCACGGCCGACGCCGTCGGCCCCAGCGCCCAGCCGAAGTAGCCGATCAGCGCCAGGAGCAGGAACCCGAGGAAGGCGAACAGCCACAGCGAGACCGTCCTGCCCTTCTTCGTGGTCACCGGCAGGGCGGGCAGCGACTCCGCCGGCGACGGCGCGACCGGCGCCGGCGGGGTGTACGGCGTCGGCTGCGCCAGTGCGGACGCATAGCCGGGCTGCTGCCCGTAGGTCGCCGGCAGATAGGGCGACTGCGCATACTGCGCCGCGGAGTACGCCGACGGGGTGGGCTGCTGGGCGGGCGGCGGCGTGTATCGCCCGGGCTGCTGGGGGTCGGCCGGTCCTCCGAAAGTCATAGCCAAAGCTTATGGGGCACAAGCAATACCGCCCGGGTCTGGTCGAGTCCTCCATCCGCCCCGCCGCGGCCACCCGGTAGCGTAGAACCATGCGGTTCGCTCATCTGCGCCGTCCCGACTCCCCCCGCGCGGTCCTCGCCGTGGTGGACGACACGGACGCCATCCTCGTCTCCGATCTCCTGTCCGACGCTCCTGCCACACTGCAGCAGCTGATCGAGCGGGGTGACGTCGCCCTCGACGAGCTGCGCACCGCCCTGGCCGACGGCACCGCTCCGCGTCACCCGCTGGGCGACTGGAGCTTCGACTCCGCCGTGCTCGCCCCGCCCGCCGTGCTCGCGGTCGGCCTCAACTACGCCGCGCACTCCAGCGAGCTCGGACTCAAGACCGACGCGGCGCCCACGGTGTTCACGCTGTGGCCCAACTCCCTCACCGGGCACGATCACGTCACCTCCTGGCCGCGCAGCCTCAGCGAAGCCGTCGACTACGAGGCGGAGCTCGGCGTGCTGATCGGCACCCCCGCGAAAGACGTGAGCGAAGCCGACGCGCTGTCGCACGTGTGGGGATACACCGTGGTGAACGACATCACCGCGCGGAACATCCAGTTCTCCGAGGCGCAGTGGTCGCGCTGCAAGTCGTTCGACGGCTTCACGCCCACCGGTCCCTTCGCGGTCACGGCCGACGAGGTGCCCGATCCGCAGGACCTCCACATCTGGACGGTCGTCGACGGGCACACGGTGCAGGACGCGAGCACCGACCAGATGGTGCGCTCGGTCGCGAAGCTGATCGCGCATCTGTCGCAGTCGCTCACGCTGCTGCCCGGGACGCTCATCTCCACCGGCAGCCCCGGCGGTGCGGGCTACTCGCGCGACCCGCAGATCTTCCTCCGCGACCACTCGACGGTCACGGTCGGCATCGACGGGATCGGCGAGCTCACCACGCACTGCCGCATCCTCGGCTGACACCGGACACGCGGAAGGGGACGGGAGCCGCGGCTCCCGTCCCCTTCTGCGTGTTCGGCGTGCAGCGGGTCAGATCTGGATGAGGTCGTCGGGCGTGACGATCGGGATGGCCGCCGTCACGGCCTCGAGGCCCGACAGGCGCGCGGGCGAGAGCTGCTTGGTCACCTCGTCGCGCGACATGAGGCCCGCCTCGACCACCAGATCGGCGACGTTGCGGTTGGTGAGCAGTGCGGTCTTCGCGAGCGCGGCCGCGGCGGCGTAGCCGATGAAGGGGGTGAGCGCCGTGATCACGCCGACCGACGCGCCCACCATCGCCCCGAGGCGGTCGCGGTTGGCGGTGATGCCCTCGACACAGTTCACCCGCAGGGTCCACATGGCCTGACGCATCCAGGTGATGGACTGGAAGATCGAGTGCGCGATGACCGGCTCGAACGCGTTGAGCTGCAGCTGTCCGCCCTCGACCGCCATGGTCACCGTGGTGTCCGCGCCGACGACGGCGAACGCGACCTGGTTCACGACCTCGGGGATCACCGGGTTCACCTTGCCCGGCATGATGCTCGAGCCGGCCTGGCGGGCGGGGAGGTTGATCTCGCCGAGGCCCGCCTGCGGACCCGACGAGAGCAGGCGCAGGTCGTTGCAGATCTTCGAGAGCTTGATGGCGTTGCGCTTGAGCGACGACGAGAACGACATGAAGGCGCCGGTGTCGCTCGTGGACTCCACGAGGTCGGTCGCCGTCTCCAGGTCGAGCCCGGTGATCTCGCGCAGGTGCTTGAGCACGGCCGGCGCGTAGTCGACGTGCGTGGTGATGCCGGTACCGATCGCCGTGGCGCCCATGTTGATCTCGAACATGAGCGAGGCGTTCTCGGTGAGACGGCTGTGGTCCTCCCCCAGCGTCGTGGCGAAGCCGTGGAACTCCTGGCCGAGCGTCATCGGCACCGCGTCCTGCAGCTGGGTGCGCCCGACCTTGAGGATGTCGTGGAACTCGCTCGCCTTGCCCAGGAACGCGATGCGCAGGGCGTCGAGCTCGTCGAGCAGCGACCGCAGCGTGAGCGACAGCCCGATCTTGACCGCCGTCGGGTACACGTCGTTGGTGGACTGGCTGCGGTTGGTGTGGTCGATCGGCGAGAGGAACGCGTAGTCGCCCTTCTCGCGTCCGGCCATCTCGAGCGCGATGTTGGTGATGACCTCGTTCGCGTTCATGTTGGTCGAGGTGCCGGCACCGCCCTGGATGACGCCGACCGTGAACTGCTCGTGGAACTCGCCGTCGATCACCCGCTGCGCCGCGCGGTCGATCAGGTCGGCACGCTCGGCATCGAGCACGCCGATCTCCTTGTTCGCCCGCGCACTGGCCTGCTTGACCATCGCCAGAGCGATCACCAGGTCGGGGTACACGGAGATCGGCCGCTTGGAGATCGGGAAGTTCGCGTCGGCGCGGGCCGTGTGGATCCCCCAGTAGGCGTCGACGGGGATCTCCATGCTCCCCAGCGAATCGGTCTCGGTACGTGTAAGTGCAGGCGCGGCAGAAGCCATGTCACATCCTCGTGGGTCGTGGCGAATGGAAAAGTGGGGGATGCGACCAGTCTACGCCGGTCGGCGCGGCGGTTTCCGGGAGAACGCGTCGAGCCGCTGCTCCGGCGTGAGGGCGGCCATCCGCTCCAGCCACTCGGAGGAGAAGAAGTCGCCCGTGGGAGCGTCGACCACCGGGACGACGGTGTGGGTGATCGTGTCGGGATACACATGCACGAGCTGGAACGACTGCGCCGCGTCCATGCCGTTCACGTCGGGTGCCGGCCGGGCGACGTTCATCGTGTAGCAGGTCGCCGAGGCCACGCTCACCGGGACGCCGGCGAACACCCCGTGCGAGGAGTAGTGCAGGTGTCCCGCGAGGATCCCGCGCACGTCGGTGCCGCGGATCACCTCCGCGAGCTCGTCCTGGTGGCGCAGCTCGAGGATGTCGAACAGCGGCAGGTGGCTCGGCAGCGGCGGGTGGTGCATCGCCAGCAGCGTGCCGTGCGGCGCCGGCTCCGCGAGCAGTCCGGCCAGCCACTCGAGCTGACCGGGGTCGAGGTCTCCGTGGTGCCATCCGGGGACACTCGTGTCGAGCGCGATGAGCCGCAGTCCGTCCAGCTCCCACACGCCCGTCACCGGCTCCTCCGTCGGCTCCCGGTCGAGAAGCTCACGGCGCAGCGCGGGGCGTTCGTCGTGGTTGCCCGCGACCCACACGATCGGTGTGCCCCGGTCCGCGGCGACCGGCTCGAGCGCGGCTCGCAGTCGCCGGTACGCGTCGGGCTCACCGAGGTCTGCGAGGTCGCCCGTGACCACGATGGCTGCGGGCGCCGGATGCACGGCGCGGATCGCCGCGAGGGTGCGGTCGAACGAGGCCTGCACGTCGTAGCTCCCGCCGAGCAGTGCCCCTCCCGCGAGGAAGTGCGGGTCGCTCACGTGGATCAGGACGTGGGAGGCCGGGTCGTGCCTGCCGAAGACGTACGGGGTTCCGGGTGCCGCGGACATGACCTCAGCCTAGGGTCACGCCCCGACGCCAGGTCCGGACGCGCCAGGGCCGCGGTGTCTCAGTGTCCGAGGACGAGGAGGAGGATGCCGCCGATGACCGCCGCACCGCACAGCACGAAGCACACGTAGGCACCCACGAGCGCGAGAGTCTTCTGTCCCTCGGTGAGCGGGCTCTTCTTCGCCGCCTTGGCCGCCTGCTTTGCCGCGCGCTTGAGTTCCTTCTCGGAGATCACGGTGATCGCGTCGGTGAACTCGGCGGGGCTCACGACGGGGGCCCGGCCGCTGCGGACCAGGAGCCGCAGTCCCAGCGCGTAGAAGGTGACGATGGCCGCGGCGCCGATGAGGGCGGCGGCGAACACCTGGAAGAACGCGAGCCAGTCGATCGTGACGCTCATGCCGAGTCCCCGTTCCGCGTGATCGTGGCCTCGTCGGCGGCCGACTCCGGTGCCGGGGCCGGGGCGACGGGTGCAGCGCCGGTCTTCGCCGCCTTGGCACCGGCCTTGGCCTCCGCCTTCTTCTTGGCCTTGTTCTTCGCCTCGGCCTTCGCGCGGTCCTTGGCCTCGGCACGCGCCTTGGCCTCGGCCTTCGCGCGCTCGATGCGCTGCTGACGGCGCGTGGGCGGGGGCGTGTCCGGCAGCTCGATCGCGAGACCCGACTCCGCCACATCGCTCATCGCGTTCGCGTGCGTGACCGCGTTGCGCCGCGACCGCAGGAACAGGCCCAGGATGATCGCGAGCGCAAGGACCGCATCGATCGCGACGCCCCATGGGCCGAGCCACACGACCAGCAGGGCCGCGAGGGCGCCGACACCGCCGGCGGCCGGCAGCGTCAGCAGCCAGCCGACGCCGATGCGTCCGGCCGTCCGCCACCGCACGGTCGAGCCGCGGCGACCCAGCCCCGAGCCGATGACCGAGCCGGACGCCACCTGGGTCGTGGAGAGCGCGAAGCCCAGCGCGCTGGACGCGAGGATCGTGGCCGCGGTCGAGCTCTCGGCGGAGAAGCCCTGCGCCGGCTTGACATCGGTCAGCCCCTTGCCGAGCGTGCGGATGATGCGCCACCCGCCGAGGTACGTGCCGAGCGCGATCGTGAAGGCGCACGCGACGATCACCCACAGCTCGGGCTCGTGGTGGGCTCCCGACTGCCAGCCGATCGTGATCATGGCCAGGGTGATGACACCCATGGTCTTCTGCGCGTCGTTCGTGCCGTGCGCCAGCGCGACCAGCGAGGACGTGAAGATCTGACCCCAGCGGAAGCCGTCGCGTCCGTCCGGCTTGCCGTCGTAGCGGCGCGTGACCGAGTACGCGATCTTGGTGGCTGCGAACGCGATGATGCCCGCCGTGATGGGGGCGATCAGCGCGGGGAGCACGATCTTCGACAGCACTGCGCCGAAGTCGATGCCGCCGAGGCCCGCGCCGACGAGCGTGGCGCCGATGAGGCCGCCGAACAGCGCGTGCGAGGAGCTCGACGGCAGGCCGAGCAGCCAGGTGAGCATGTTCCACGTGATCGCACCGATGAGGCCGGCGAAGATGAGCGACAGGAACAGTTGCGCCCCCGCCTCGAGGATCGCATCCTCGCGGATGATGCCGCCCGAGATGGTCTTCGACACCTCCGTGGACAGGAAGGCACCGACGAGGTTGAGCACGGCGGCCAGCAGCACCGCGGTCTTGGGCTTCAGGGCACCGGTCGCGATGGGGGTGGCCATCGCGTTGGCGGTGTCGTGAAAGCCGTTCGTGAAGTCGAAGAAGAGTGCCAGCGCGATGACGAGCACAACAATGAGGGCTGCGGTTTCCACCGTTCGCTTTCGGTCTTGAGGAAAGGGAATGTCGACGGGATCGACGTGACGAACGAAGAGTTCACCGTGGGTTTGACTTCCGTTTACCGGCCCCGGTAAATCCTCCCACCGTCCCCCGTGCCGGTCAACTCGACCTGGGATAGCGTGGAGCGGTGACTGACGCCCCGATCGCCGCCCGCCGTCCGACGTTCCGCACGCACCACGGGGACACCGTGGAAGACCCCTACGAATGGCTGCGCGAGAAGGACTCCCCCGAGGTCATCGCTCATCTCGAGGCCGAGAACGCCCACACCGAGGCCGAGACCGCCCACCTGGCCGGACTGCGCGAGACCCTGTTCCAGGAGATCAAGGGCCGCGTGCAGGAGACGGATCTGTCGGTGCCGACCCGCCGCGGCGACTGGTGGTACTACAGCCGCACCGAGGAGGGCGCGCAGTACGCGATCCACTGCCGCGCGGCCGCGGAACCCGACGACTGGACTCCCCCGCGCCTGGAGCCCGGCGTCCCGGTGCCCGGCGAGGTCGTGCTGCTGGACGGCAACGCCGAGGCGGAGGGCCACGAGTTCTTCTCGCTCGGAGCCTTCGACACCACGGATGACGCGACGAAGCTCCTGTGGTCCACCGACTTCGAGGGCGACGAGCTCTACACCGTGCGCGTACGCGATCTCGCGACGGGCACCACGCTCGACGACGAGATCCCGAACACCGGCAGCGCCTTCTTCACCCCCGACGGCACGGGGGTGCTCTACACCACGCGCGACGAGGCCTGGCGCCCGGACACCCTGTGGCTGCACCGCCTCGGCACCCCCGTCGCAGACGACGTGCGGCTGTTCCACGAACCCGACGAGAAGTTCTGGCTCGGCGCCGGGATCACCCGCAGCCGCCGGTACCTCGTGATCGCGGTCGGGTCGAGCATCACGAGCGAGGAGCGCCTGGTCGACCTGTCCGGCGACATCACCGCGGAGCCGCAGCTGGTGTGGCCGCGTCGCGAGGGTGTGGAGTACTCGCTGGAGCACGCCGTGGTCGACGGCGAGGACCGACTGCTGATCCTGCACAACGACGGCGCCCTGGACTTCGAGCTCGTGTCGGTGACCGTCGCGGACCCGCAGGGCGAGCGACGCGTGATCCTCCCCCACGAGCCGGGACGGCGACTCCTCGGGGTCGATGCGTTCCGGGACTTCGCCACCGTGGAGTACCGCAGCGAGGGGCTCGAACGGGTCGGCCTGCTCGACTACGCGACCGATGCGGTCGAGGAGCTCCGCTTCGACGAGCCGCTCTACTCCGCCGGCGTGAGCGGCAACCCCGAGTGGCACGCCCCCTTCCTCCGGCTCGGCTACACCTCCTTCGTGACGCCAGGCACTGTGTACGAGCTCGAACTCGCCACGCGCGAGCTCGTGCTGCGCAAGCAGGTGGCCGTCCTGGGCGGCTATGAGCCCTCCGCCTACGGCCAGCGCCGCGAGTGGGCGACCGCGGAAGACGGCACCCGCGTGCCGATCTCGCTCGTCTGGAAGCGGTCGTTCGGGGAGCCTGGTGCCGAGGCGCGCCCCGTGCACCTGTACGGCTACGGCTCGTACGAGCACTCGATCGACCCGGGGTTCTCCGTGGCGCGGCTGTCGGAGCTCGACCGCGGCGTGGTCTTCGCGGTCGCCCACGTGCGCGGCGGCGGCGAGATGGGACGGCAGTGGTACGAGGAGGGGAAGCTGCTGCACAAGCGCAACACCTTCACGGACTTCGTCGCGTGCGCACGGCACCTGGTCGCGGAGGGCACGACGACGCCCGCGCAGCTGGTCGCCGAGGGCGGCAGTGCGGGCGGCCTGCTGATGGGCGCGGTCGCGAACCTGGCCCCCGAGCTGTTCGCCGGAGTGCTCGCCGGGGTGCCGTTCGTCGACGCCCTGACCACGATCCTCGACCCGTCGCTTCCCCTCACCGTGATCGAGTGGGACGAGTGGGGCGACCCGCTGCACGACGCAGAGGTGTACGCCTACATGAAGTCGTACACGCCGTACGAGAACGTGCGCGAGGGTGTGCACTACCCGCGGATCCTCGCCGTGACATCACTCAACGACACGCGAGTGCTGTACGTCGAGCCGGCCAAGTGGGTGGCCCGGCTCCGCGAGGCCGGGGCGACCGACGTGCTCCTCAAGTGCGAGATGGTCGCCGGGCACGGGGGCGTGAGCGGGCGCTACAACTCCTGGCGTGAGCGCGCGTTCGAGCTCGCCTGGCTGCTCGACACGCTCGGCCTCGCCGACGCCTGAGCCGCGGCGGGTCAGCCGAACAGCGCGGCGGCCTCGTCGTAGCGGTAGCGCGGCACCGTGTTCAGCTCGCCCAGCGCATCCGCGAAGGGCACGCGCACGATGTCGGTGCCCTGCATCGCCACCATCTGGCCCCAGGCGCCGTCGACGATCGCGTCGGCGGCGTGCAGGCCCAGGCGCGTGGCCAGCACGCGGTCGAACGCCGAGGGCGAGCCGCCGCGCTGGATGTGCCCCAGGATCGTGGCGCGGGTCTCGATGCCGGTGATCCGCTCGATCTCCGGGGCCAGCAGGTCGCCGATCCCGCCGAGGCGCGGGCGGTTGAAGGCGTCGAGGCCCTTGTCGCTGTAGGCCTCCTCCATGCCCGTGAGCGTGAAGCCCTCCGACACCACGACCAGCGGAGCGCGGCCGCGGTCGTGTGCCCGCGTGACCAGCTCGGTGATCTCGTCGATGGACATGGGGACCTCGGGGATGCAGATCACGTGGGCACCGGCGGCCATGCCGGCGTGCAGCGCGATCCAGCCGACGTGACGGCCCATGACCTCGGCGACCATGCACCGCTGGTGAGAGTCGCCGGTCGTCCGCAGACGGTCCATGGCGTCGGTCGCGATGTTCACCGCGGTGTCGAAACCGAACGAGTAGTCGGTGGCGCGCAGGTCGTTGTCGATCGTCTTCGGGACGCCGAGCACCTTGATGCCGTCCTTCGCGAGCCGGTCGGCCGCGGCCAGGGTGCCCTCGCCGCCGATCGCCACGATGCCGTCGATCTTGTGACCGTAGAGCGTCTTGGCGATGTTCTCGGCGCCGCCGCGCTCACCCTCGTACGGGTTGGTGCGGCTCGTGCCGAGGATCGTGCCGCCCACCTTCGACAGACCCTTCACCTCGTGCCGGGTGAGGGGCATGAAGTCGCCCTCGACGACCCCGCGCCAGCCGTCGCGGATGCCGACGAACTCCAGGTCGTAGGTGGTGGTGCCCTTGAGCACGATGCCGCGGATGACCGCGTTGAGTCCGGGGCAGTCGCCGCCGCTCGTCAGGATGCCGATCTTCATGCTGCTGCCTTCGGAGGTTCGAGTGTCGGGAGGGGGAAAGGCGACGGTGCCTGGGATCGACCCTAGCGGCACGCCGCCCTCCGCCGCCATTCGGACGCGTCGAAAAACCAGGATCTTGACGCGTCCGACCCGCGGAATCCGCGAACTTTGAGATCGAAGCCCGATCCGAGGCGAATCCGGCGTTAAGAACTCGCGTTCTTAGCGGAGGCTCAGCTCCCGCCGAGGGCCTCGCGCAGCAGGTGCATGAGGGCCGCCAGCTGCACCGACTCGCTCGCCGCCTCCTCGGTCGCCTCGCCGTCCAGCGCCCTGGCCGCGAGGCCCTGCTTCTGGTCGATGAGCTCCGCGATCTTGGTGTCGATCGTGTGCGCGGCGATGATGCGCCACGCCGTCACCGGCTCGTCCTGCCCGATGCGGTGCACGCGGTCGATGGCCTGCGTCTGCTCGGCCGCCGTCCACGAGAGCTCGGCGAGCACGACGTTCGACGCGGCCTGGAGGTTGAGCCCCACACCGGCAGCCGTCAGCGAGCACACCGCGATGCCCACGTCCGGGTCGCCGTTGAAGTCGTCGATCGCCTGCTGACGCACGGTCGTGGTCTGATCGCCGCGGATCGACACCGCGCGGATGCCCGCGGCGGCGAAGTGCGCCTCCGCCTGGTCCATGACGTCGATGTGCTTCGCGAAGAACACGACCTTGCCGACCGACCGCTGCAGCTGCGCCGCGTAGTCGGCCGCGAGCGGTGCCTTGGCCTGACCGATGCGGCGCACCATCGTGAAGACGTTGTCGCCTCCGGTGCCCGCGGCCTTCGACTCCTCGAGCTCGTTCTGAGCGACCAGGCGCACGATGTCGTCGTCGATCTCGCCGGGAAGGAGCCCGCGATCGCCCCGTGCCTCGATGATGCGGCGGTAGCGCGCGGCCAGCCGCTCCCCCAGCTCGCGCTCGGCCTGACGGATGCTGCGTCCGAACTCGTCGTCGAGCTGCACCGGCAGATCTGCGACGAGCTTGTCCGGGAGGTCGGCCGCGACGTCCTTCTTCTTGCGGCGCACGATACCCATCGAGATCACCGCGTCCCGCGCTTCGGGATAGAACGCCTTGTCGGCGGGCGTGAACCCGGTCGCGTCGAGCTTCTCCATGAGCGCCGGTCCCGGCTTCTCGCCGTTCGTCCACCCGAGGAAGCGCCAGATGGCGTCGAAGTCCTCGACGTCGTTGATCAGCGGGGTACCCGTGAGCGCGAGCATCAGCGGGTCGTGTCCCGGCGTGCGCTCACGCACCTGCGCGGCCAGCGACAGCACGTTCTGGGAGCGCTGCGACGACAGGTTCTTGATGAAGTGCGCCTCGTCGACGACCATGCCCCGCAGACCGATGGTCGCGAGCCACGACAGGTGACGATCGAGGATCTCGTAGTTGACGATGAACACGTCGGCGAACGCGTCGATGTCGTCGCCGTCGCCCTGGATGACGGTCGCGCGGCGCTGCGGCGTCCACCGCTCCACCTCGCGCGCCCAGTTCATCTTCACCACGTTCGGCACCACGGCGAGCAGCGGGTAGGCGCCTGCGACGGATGCCGCCAGCACCGACTGCGCGGTCTTGCCCAGACCCGGCTCATCCGCGAGCAGGAAGCTGCGGTGCCCCGCGCGCACCGCCTCGAGGAAGCGCGACTGGTGCACCATCACGTCGAGGCCCTTGGGCGACACGTGGTCGAACTCGGGCGCGGGCGGAAGCTCCATCGAGGCTGCCGCACCGCCGGCGCCGGTCTCGAACGCCTTGTACAGCGGCCCCATCAGCTCCCAGCCGTCGAGGCGGCGCCGGGGCGTGCTGGTCGGGCGCGGCGTGAGGTCGGGCGCGAGGAAGGGGTTGGCGAGCTGTCGCGACTCCACGGACGGCGGCGTCACCTGACGTTCGGCGATCGCGGCCGGCACCACGGGGGCCTGCACGGGCGCCTGGTCCGCGATGATGAGCTCCTCGGGCGGCAGCTCGGCGCCCGACTCCAGCAGCCAGTCGCGGCGCATGCGCTTGGCGACGGGCGACGTGGCCTGGTCGGCCTCCAGCAGCTGGATGAGCGAGGTGTCGCGCGCGGCCGTCTTGGCGAGGATCGTGGCGACGCCGTCCAGACGCTTGAGCAGCTCGGTGCGTGCGGCGTCGGTGATCTCGGTGTCGGCCTTGACCCGCGCGCGCTCCTCACGCACCAGGAACGCGATGACCTGGAACTTCGTGCGGTTCGTCGGGCCCAGCTTGCCGCGCTGGGACTTCGCCTCGATCTCGCGCACCTTGCGCGCGAGGATCGGGATGAGGGGTGCCTCGTCGTCGCGACGGGACGTCTTCTTGCGCCGCGTGGCGGCGGTTGCCGTGGTCGGCATGCTCCTCCTGAGCCTGAAGGGCCCGGCGCCCCCAGGGAGCCGATGGCCGTTCTCGTCGTCCGCGTGTGGCGTGAGCCAGGACCGTGCGGACCGTGGATCGTCTCCCTCCGGCGCTCACGGCGGTGCGCGGGTCGGCGGGAGCCTGCTCCCATTCTATGTCATCGGGCCGACCGCCCGCGGAACCGCGCGCCGGAATCGCGGTGCAGCGGTCAGGACTCCACGCCGAGGATCGCCGCAGCCTGCGCCACATCGGCCGCCATCTGCGACATGAGCTTCTCGATGCCCTCGAACGCCACCATGCCGCGCAGCCGCTCCACGAACTCCACCGTCACGTCGTGCCCGTACAGGTCGAGCCCCGTCTCCCCCAGCACGTGCGCCTCGACCTGGCGGACCAGCACGTCGTCGAACGTGGGGTTCGTGCCGACGGAGATCGCGGACGGATGCCGGATGCCGGTGTCGTGGTCGACCAGCCAGCCGGCGTAGATGCCGTCCGCGGGGACGAACGCGTCGACGATGGTCGAGAGGTTGGCGGTGGGGAACCCCAGCTCGCGGCCGCGCTTGAGGCCGTGCACGACCTCGCCGCGCACATCGGGAGAGCGCCCCAGCACCCGCGCGGCGCCCGCGACGTCGCCGTCCACGAGCAGCTCGCGGATCCAGCTCGACGACACGCGCCGCGACGACCCCTCGAGGTACACGTCCTCGACCACCTCGACCGTGAAGCCGTAGCGGGGGCCCAGCTCGCGCAGCAGCTCGGGTGTGCCTGCCCCGCGATGCCCGAACCGGAAGTCCGCGCCGACGAACACGGTCGACACCTGCAGCGCGCCCACCAGGATGTCCACCACGAAGTCCTCCGCCGAGCGGGCGGCGAGCTCCTCGTCGAAGGTGAGCATCAGGGTCGCGTCGAGGCCCAGCTCGCCGAGCAGCTCGAGCTTGCGCTCCACCGTGACGACGTTCTCGGGGCACCGGTCGGGGCGCAGGACCGCGAGCGGGTTGCGGTCGAAGGTGACGGCGACCGCCCGGCTCCCCGTGGCGGCCGCGGTGTCCTTCAGCCGCTGGATCACGGCGCGGTGCCCTCGATGCACCCCGTCGAACTTGCCGATGGCGACCGCGCTGGGTCCGAAGCCGTCCGGCACCTCCTCCGGACTGCGGAACACGATCACGCGACGGCCTCCACCGGGCGTTCCACCGCGACGGGGCGGTGCGTGCGCAGCCACCAGATGCCGAAGACGGGAAGCACCAGCGGCACGAAGAGGTAGCCGCGGCCGAACAGCGACCACACGGTCTCGTGCTGGAACAGCGCCGGAAGCAGGATGCTCAGCACCCCGACGACGAGAACGCCGGTGAGCTCGAACACGATCGCGACCCACGCCACGGTGTACCACCCGCGACGCCGGGCGAAGATCAGCGCCAGTGTCGCGAGGATGTAGACGAGCGCGGCGACGGCGGACAGCGTGTACGCGAGCGGCGCCTCATCGAACCGGCGCACGATCTGCACGAAGCTGCGCCCCGTGGCAGCCAGCGCCATGACGGCGTAGACGATCACGAGGACACGACCGATTCCGGTCATCCGGGTGGAGGGGGCGGTGGAGCTCATAGCGCATTCCATCCTAGAGCCGCGGCGGGACGCCGGACTCCGCGGGGCTCCCGCCGTCAGGCGACCTGGACGGTCCAGATGGCCTGCATGCGCCACAGCATGACCGCGATCGCGAGCGCCGCGACGCCCAGCACGACCGTGCTCCAGCGGCTGCGCTCCATCAGGGCCCACAGCACGGCGCCGATCGGCAGCAGCACGGCGGAGACCAGATACACCCAGTACTCGAGGAGATCGCCCGTGGGCGGGTTCCCCGCGAGCGGGGCGACGATCGCGACGACGACCTGCCCGATCAGCAGCAGCTCGACGAGTGCGAGCGCGCCGACCGAGAAGTCGCTCGGCCGGCGCCCCGCGAGACCGGCCACCAGGCAGAAGACGCCGGCGGCGACCGCCACCGCGATCTGCACGATCGTGAACCACAGGATCATCGGACGGCCTCCGGCATGTTCATGGCGCTCTTGATGTCGGCGCCGCGTCTCTCGACGATGCCGACCAGCACGTCGTCCTGATCGATCGCCGCGACGAGGGCGCCGGAGAGTCGATCGGCCTGGCCCACCAGGCGTTTCCCGTGCCGCAGGTCCCTCGCCTCCTCCGCCGAGACCGCGAGCACCGGGAGGATGCGGGACGCCGCCTGCGCCGGGGTCAGCGTCGGCGCGCCCTCCAGCTCGTCGACGCCCACCGCGTCCGCCGCGTCGAAGGGGCCGACCCTGGTCCGCCGCAGGGCCGTCAGATGGCCCCCGACCCCGAGCGCGGCACCGAGGTCGCGGGCCAGGGAGCGGATATAGGTGCCGGACGAGCAGTCCACGATCACGTCCAGGTCGATGTGGTCCTCGCCGCGACGGCTGGCGAGCACGTCGAACCGGCTGACGGAGACCTCGCGGGCCGCGAGCACGACCTCCTCCCCCGCGCGCACCCGGTCGTAGGCGCGACGTCCGTCGACCTTGATGGCCGACACCGCGCTGGGCACCTGGGAGATCTCCCCCGTCAGCGCGGCGACGCCGGCAGCGATCGCGTCGTCGGTGACGGTCGACCACGCCGCAGACTCGGCGACCGTGAGCGTGTCACCCTCGGCGTCGTCCGTGGTCGTGGTGGCGCCGAGCCGGATCGTGGCCAGGTAGGTCTTGTCGGCACCCACGACGTAGGTGAGCAGCCGCGTCGCACCCTCGATGCCGATCACCAGCAGCCCGGTCGCCATCGGGTCGAGCGTGCCGGCGTGACCCACCTTGCGGGTGCCGAAGGCCCGCCGCGTGCGGGCGACCACGTCGTGACTGGTGAGCCCGCCGGGCTTGTCGACGAGGAGGATGCCGGAGGGGACCATCCCTCCAGCCTACCGACGCGTGGTGCGCCGTCCGTGCGTCAGCCGCGCACCTCGTACGACGGCTCCGTGCCTCGGCCCGGTCGTCCCGATCCCGCTCGCCTAGGCTGGCGGGGTGCCCGTTCCGCCGTCTTCCCCCACGACGATGCCGAACCTGACGTCATGGTATCGATCGGCCGCCCGCGACCTGCCGTGGCGGCGCCGCGAGTTCCACGACGGCTTCGGCGCCTGGGGCGTGCTGGTCAGCGAGTTCATGCTGCAGCAGACCCCCGCCACCCGGGTCATCCCGCATCTGGACGCCTGGCTGACGCGGTGGCCGACCCCCGCGGCGATGGCCGAGGCGACGACCGCCGAGGTCGTGCAGCAGTGGGCCAACCTCGGCTACCCGCGCCGTGCCCTGTGGCTCCACCGCGCCGCGATCGAGGTCGTCGAGCGGCACGGAGGTGTCGTGCCGCGTGACGTCGACGCGCTCCTGGCACTCTCCGGCATCGGCGACTACACGGCACGAGCGGTCGCGGTGTTCTCGTACGGTGATCGGCACCCGGTCGTCGACACCAACACCCGACGCGTGCTGGCCAGGGCGGTCGAGGGGCGCGCACACCCGGCGCCGCCGTCCCGGCGCGACCTCGCCCTCATGGACGCGCTGCTGCCGGACGACGACGTCGAGGCCGCGCTCTTCAACGCGGCGACCATGGAGCTGGGCGCCACGATCTGCACGGCTCGGGCACCGCGCTGCGAGGTGTGCCCGATCGCCGAGCAGTGCGCCTGGCTGGCGGCCGGTCGACCGGACACCGGCGACGCTCGACGCCGCCAGGCCGCCTACGAGGGATCGGACCGTCAGGCCCGCGGCGCGGTGCTGCGCCTCCTCCGCGACGCCGCCCCCGACGCCATCCCCCTGGCCGCGGTGATCCCGGAGTGGCCCGACGCCCGACAGCGCGACCGGGCGATCGACTCCCTCATCGCGGACGGCCTCGCCGAGACCGACGGCGAAGGGCTCACGCTCCCCCGGTGACCCCGGATCAGAGGTGACGCTCGGTGCGGTGGGCGAGAGCCGTGAGCTCGACACGGTTGCGCACCTCCAGCTTCGCGAACACGCGCCCGAGGTGCACCTCCACGGTCCGCACCGACACGCTCAGCTCTCGACCGATCTCGCGGTTGCCGGCGCCACGAACGGCCAGCATCGCGACGTCGAGCTCACGGGCGGTGAGCCGCCGCCTCCACACGCTGCGGCACACCGAGAGCCGCTCCGGCGCGGGGACGAGCTGCGCCGCCGTCGTGTCGAGCCGATCGATCCTGTCCCTGGCCGCCCGCGCCCACGCGTCCGCACCCGCCGCCTCGAACAGCCGCTCCGCCCGCTGCAGGTGCATCCGTGCGGCGAGATGGTCGTCACGGACCGCGTGCTGCAGCCCCAGCACGAGCTCGACGCGCGCCCGCGCGAACGGGGAGCGCAGCGTGCGCGCCGTCTCCCGCACGTCGTCCCGCTCCGACGGCCAGCTCCCCGTCGACGCGGCCAGGAGGCGCACCCGGAGGTCGCGTGCCGCCGCGAGGTCCGGAGGTGTCACGGGCCCGGACGCCGCGCGCTGCACCTGCGCCGCGACAGCCACCTCCTCGAGCCCGGGAACACCGAGCACCGGCTCCGGAGCCCCGCCGTCGCGCCAGAGCTCCACCGCCGCCCCCGCCGCGTCCACCGCGCCCGCCAGGAAGGCCTCGATCCCGCGGTCGACCAACCCGTCGACGCCTCCCCCCACCGGAAGCACGGCCGTGAGGGCGTGGGCGACCGGTCCGATCTCCCCCCGCACGGCGAGATCGAGCCGCCGCGCGAGGACGACCCCCAGTCCCGCGAACGGAAGCGCGACCGGGAGCTCGACCGCGGCGCGGAGCAGCCGCTCCCGCGCCGCGCCGATGTCACCACGCCACACCAGCAGCAGCGTCTCGGCCACCGCCCGATAGGCGCGCACGAGCGGACTGCGCTCGAGCCCCGGCACCAGATGGTCCGGTGCGAGATCGGCCAGGGGCGAGTCGTCGCGCAGCAGGCGCAGCCCCTGCTCGATGTCACCGCGAGCCGCGAGTCGGAGCGCCCGGAGCAGGGTTCCGCACAGCGGCCCCTCACCCTCTCCGACGCCGACCTCGCTGTCCCCCGCAAGAAGCCAGCACAGGGCGACGACGGGCTCCCGCAGCTCGGTCTCGGCCCCGACGACCGCGGCTCCCTCGCGCACCGCGTCGAGCCACAGGCGCATCGGGGCCCGGTCTCCTCGTTCCGCGCACAGCAGCGCCGCGAGCCCGGCCGCTCTCGTCCAGTCGCGCCACGCCGCCCGACCCTTCGCGCTCCGCGGTCGGAACAGCGCGGGATCGACATCCGGCACCGCGCCCAGCACGAACGTCTGCGCCACCAGCAGTCCCCCGAGCGCCCGTCCCCGGAGCCGCGCCGACGCGCGGGGATACAGGCTGCCGAGATCGTGCACGGCATCCCCGGCGAGCCCCGCGCCGACGGCCGCGAGTCCGGCGAGCAGCATCGCCCCGTCCCGCCGGTGGCCCGACACGTGCGCCGCGGCCTCCCGGGCGAGAGCCAGCGCGCGCTCCTCCCGTCCGGCGCCGAGCAGTCTCCGCGCCGCACCGACCAGCGTCCGTGCGGCCGCAGGGTCGCCGGTCAACGACGCGCGCGCCCGATGCCACGCCGCTGCGTCCTCATCGCCGAGGGCCGCGTGCAGTCCCGCCAGCCGGGAATGCACCTCCGCCGTCCGCGCCGAGGTCGACAGCGCCTGAATCCACACCGAGTGACGCGGGTCGGACAGTCGCACCCGGCCCGCATGGATCACGAGCAGTGCGCCGACCGGGGAGGCCGCCAGCTCCCGCGCCGACCGGCCGTCGAACGCGACCAGGGTGCCGAGGTCGTCGCCGCTGCGCAGTGTCTGCGCGAGCAGCAGCGTGCGGTCACGCTCCGAGAGCTCGAGCTCCGCGAAGGCACGCTCGACCGCGGGCGTCAGGGGCAGGGGTGAGGGCAGCGCGCGCCGTCCCAGCCGCTGGTCCGGCGTCAGCCGCTCCGCGACCTCGACGACGCTCGGCGGATCGGCGGCGAGACGCGCGGCCAGTCGCGCCACCACGTGCGGCGCGCAGACCAGTTCGCGCGCGAGAAGATCGCGGAGCAGCAGCTCCACGATCGCGGGCGCGACGACACCGCCGTCGCTCGATACCGTCGCTGGAATGCCGATCCCCCAGGTCCATCGGATGTCATCCCCGCGGACCCGAGGGTATCAAACGGATCAGTCCTCGTCGTCGACCGAGCGGTACGGGTCGGCGTCGCCGGCCGGGGAGGCAGAGGAGGCGAGCTTCGCGACCTCGGCGTCCCGCTCCTGCGCCTCACGCAGCAGCGCCGTGATGTGATCGGCGTTCTCCGGGAGCGCGTCCGGGATGAACTCGAGCGTCGGCACGAGACGCGTGCTCAGCTGTCGGCCGACCTCGCTGCGCAGCATGCCCGTCGCCGAGGTCAGGGCGGCACCGCTCGCGATGCGCTCCTCCTCCGAGCCGAGGACCGTGTAGAACACCGAGGCGTGCTGCAGGTCTCCGCTCACGCGGACATCGGTGATGGTCACGAACCCGAGGCGCGGGTCGCGCAGACCCTTCTCGAGACGCTCGGCGAGGATCACACGGATGCGGTCCGCGAGTCGTGCCTGTCGTTCGCCTGCCATAGCTCTTTCCCTTCAGAGGCCTTCGGGCGGGGACGCGTCAGCATCCCCGCCCGAAGGTATCGAACCCGATCAGCCGCGAGGCTTCTCGACCATCTCGGTGGTCTCGATCTCGTCGCCGATCTGGATGTCGTTGTACTTGCCGAGGCCGATACCGGCTTCGTAGTCGGTGCGCACCTCGGTGACGTCGTCCTTGAACCGGCGCAGCGACTCGATGGCCAGGCCATCGGCGATGACGACGCCGTCGCGGATGACACGGGCCTTCGCGTTGCG
The DNA here is from genome assembly GCF_004794315.1 of Microbacterium sp. PF5. Lineage (NCBI taxonomy): Bacteria > Bacillati > Actinomycetota > Actinomycetes > Micrococcales > Microbacteriaceae > Microbacterium > Microbacterium sp. PF5. The sequence continues at coordinate 121,755 of NZ_SSDQ01000173.1, forward strand.
CGTGATCGTTCCCGACCGCACGATGACACCGGCGATGTTGCCGAACTTCGAGGAGCGGAACACCTCGCGGATCTCGGCGACACCCGACTGGACCTCTTCGTACTCCGGCTTGAGCATGCCCTTGAGCGAGCTCTCGATCTCGTCGATCGCATTGTAGATGACGGAGTAGAAGCGGATGTCCACGCCCTCACGGGAGGCGCGCTCGCGCGCCTTCGTGTCGGGGCGGACGTTGAAGCCCACGATGATCGCGTTGTCGATCGTCGCCAGGTTCACGTCGGACTCGGTGATCGCACCGACACCGCGATGGATGATGCGCAGCTGCACCGAGTCGTCGACCTCGATCTTGAGGAGCGACTCCTCCAGCGCCTCGACGGCACCGGAGACGTCACCCTTGATGATGAGGTTGAGCGACTCGACCTTGCCCTCTTCCAGAGCACGGGTGAAGTCCTCGAGCGAGATGCGCTTGCGGGCCTTGGCCAGCTGGGCGTTGCGCTCGACCGCTTCACGCTTCTCGGCGATCTGACGGGCCATGCGGTCTTCCTCGGTGACGATGAAGACGTCGCCGGCGCGGGGCACGGAGTTGAGTCCCTGCACCTGGACCGGGCGAGACGGCGCGGCCGCCTCGACGGTCTCGCCGTTCTCGTCGATCATCGCGCGCACGCGGCCGTAGGCGGTACCCGCCACGATCGCGTCACCGACCCGCAGGGTTCCGGACTGGATCAGCACCGTCGCGACCGAACCGCGGCCCTTGTCGAGCTTCGCCTCGATGGCGACACCGCGAGCGGCCTTGTTCGGGTTGGCGGTGAGGTCGAGACCGGCGTCCGCGGTGAGCAGCACGGCGTCCAGGAGGTCCTGGATGCCGGTGTTCGCGCGAGCCGACACGTCGACGAACATCACGTCGCCGCCGTACTCCTCGGCCACCAGACCGTATTCGGTCAGCTGCTGACGCACCTTGGCCGGGTTGGCCTCGGGCTTGTCGACCTTGTTGACCGCGACCACGATCGGCACGTTCGCCGCCTGGGCGTGGTTCAGGGCCTCCACCGTCTGCGGCATGATGCCGTCGTCGGCCGCGACCACGAGGATCGCGAGGTCGGTCACCTGGGCACCACGGGCACGCATGGCGGTGAACGCCTCGTGACCCGGGGTGTCGATGAAGGTGATGGCCCGCTCGATGCCCTCGTGCTCGGTCCAGACCTGGTACGCACCGATGTGCTGGGTGATGCCGCCGGCCTCGCCCTCGATGACGTTCGTCTGACGGATCGCGTCGAGAAGGCGCGTCTTACCGTGGTCGACGTGACCCATGACGGTGACGACCGGGGGACGGATCTCGAGGTCGTCCTCGCTCTCCTCCGCCAGCTCCTTCTCGAGGTCGAGACCGAAGCCCTCGAGGAGCTCCTTGTCCTCGTCCTCGGGCGAGACCATCTGGACCTTGTAGCCCAGCTCCTCACCCAGGACCTCGAACGTGGCCTCATCCAGCGACTCGGTGGCCGTGGCCATCTCGCCGAGGTTGAAGAGGATCGTCACGAGCGTGCCCGGCTGCACGGTGTAGCCGGTCAGTGCCTCGATCTTGTCGGCGAAGTCCGCGATGGACGCACCGCGGCGCATGCGGATCGTCTCGCCGTTGCCGCGCGTGACGTTGACGCCGCCGACGACCGGGGCGCTCCGCATTTCGAACTCTTGCCGCTTCGCCCGCCGCGACTTGCGCTGCTTGCTCTTGCCGCCGCCCTTACCGAAGGCACCGGCCGTGCCGCCACCGGGGCCGCGACCGCGACCGCCGCCGCCACCGGGACGACCGGCGAAGCCACCACCGGGACGGGGGCCCGCACCGGGACCGCCACCGGCGCCACCCGGACGACCGGGACCGCCCGTGCGCTGCTGGAACGGAGCACCGGGACGACCGCCCTGGCCGCCACGAGGCGCACCCGGACGGGGCGAACCCGGACGGGGCGCTCCGGGACGAGGAGCACCGGGACGCGGCGCCTGCGGACGCGGGATGTTGCCGGGGGTCGGCCGCTGTCCCATGCCCTGCGCCGAGGCGAAGGGGTTGTTGCCGGGACGGGGACCGGCGGGGCGCTGCCCCATGCCCTGCGCCGACGAGAAGGGGTTGTTGCCGGGGCGCGGCGCACCGGGCTTCGGGGCGTTGCCGTCACCCGACGACGGGGCGGCCGGCGCCGGAGCGGACGGCTTGGCCGGAGCCGCGGGAGCCGGAGCCTTCTCCGCCGGAGCCTGTGCGGCGGA
>NZ_SSDQ01000174.1:0-41933 GCF_004794315.1 Microbacterium sp. PF5
CCGACGGCGTGGCCGCGGAGGTGGATCGGCGGCTCGGGCTCACCTGGTTCGGCGGGCTGCTGCTGCTCGCGGCACCCCTGCTCGTGCTGCTGTCCGTCGCCGCGGCCTGGCCGGTCGCCGCGGCATCCGGAGTGGCGCTGCCGCCGCTCGTCCCCGGCCGTCGACCCGCACGAGGAGAATCATGACCGACCGCCTGTCCCCGTCCCGTCCGCACACCGAGGCCCCCGCGCTCGCGATGCCCGTGGGTGGCATCGGCACCGGCGGCTTCGCGGTGAACGCCGACGGGTCGCTGCGCCAGTGGCAGCTGCAGGGCATGCCGAACCACCTGGGCGCTCTCCCCGGCACGGGCTTCTGGCTGCGGGTCACGCAGGTCGAGCCGCCGCTCAACGTCATCTCGATGGTGCAGGGCACCCCGGTCCCGGATCCGCAGGCATCGCTCACGACCGACGGCTTCGTGCCCGAGTGGATGACCGCGGCGGCCGAGAGCTTCAGCACCTTCGACAGCGCCGCGTTCCGGGGCACCTACCCGGTGGCCGAGGTCGAGCTGACCGATCCGCGCCATCCGGTCGAGGTGCGCATGCGCGTGCTCAACCCGATGGCCCCGCGCGACGTCGAGCTCAGCTCGATCCCGACCGGGATGTTCGAGTTCACGCTCACCAACACCGGCCCGATCGGGGTGCACGGCACGCTTGCGGGGTCGCTGCTCAACGCGATCGGGTGGGACGGCATCACGCCCATCGCCGACAGCACCCCGGGGCTGGGCGGCAACGTCAACCGACTGCGCCGCGGCAAGGGCTGGTCGCGCGTGGTCATGGACAACCCGAGCCTGGACGAGAGCGACCGCCTGGCCGGGCAGCTCGTGCTCGCCGCCGACGACGAGACAGCGGCCGTGCTCACGCGGTGCAGCGGTCTGGAGCACCTCGACGCGTTCCTCCGCTCCCGCGCCGGGAACGACGGACGCTCCCGGCTCGCGCTCGCCCCCACGATCGGCGACCCGCAGCTCAACGCCCCGCAGGGCGGGTCCGGCCCCAGCCCGCAGGGGCGGTCGTGGCTCGGGGTGGTCGGCGTGCCCTTCGCCCTCGCCCCCGGCGCCTCGCGCACGATCTGTTTCTCGATCTCGTGGCACCTGCCCAACCGGTTCGTCGACATCGAGCAGTTCGGGGCGCCGCACCCGGAGTGGGGAGCGTCCACCTTCTACCTCGGCAACGCGTACGGCCGGCGCTACCTCGACGCGCTCGACGTGCAGGCCACGGTCGAGCGCCGGTGGGACGAGCTCGTCGAGCGTACGCTCCGGTGGACCGGCACCCTCGCGGGGTCGAGCCTCGACGCGCGGGAGGTCGAGCACCTGGCCGCCCAGGCCGCATACGTGCGCAGCCCCACGTGCTTCATCGGCGCCGACGGCCGGTTCTACGGCTACGAGGGCTCGCTCGGCGACTCGACCTGGATGTGGTCGGGCGTCTTCGGCGGCTCCTGCCCGCTCAACTGCACGCACGTGTGGCAGTACGAGGCCGCGCTCGCCGGGCTGTGGCCGAGCCTGGAGCGGAACATGCGCGACACCGAGTTCGACGTGATGCAGGCGGCCGGCGGGTCGATCCCGCACCGCCTGCGCGTGCCCACGTATCTGCACCAGATGACGGACGAGTTCATCGGCGGACCGGAGGAGCCCGCGCTCGACGGCATGCTCGCCACGATCCTCAAGTCGCTGCGCGACGTGCAGCGCGGGGCGGGATCGGAGTGGCTCGAACGCCGCTGGCCGCAGCTCGTGCGGTTGTACACGCACATCCGGGAGAAGTGGGACGCGGACGGTGATGGCGTGCTGCGCGGCATCCAGCCCAGCACGCACGACATCGACCTCGCCGGGGTCAACCCGTTCATGGGCACGCTGTGGCTCGCGGCGCTGCGGGCGTACGAGGAGCTCGCGCGGCGGGTGGGCGACACCGAGGCCGCGGCGGAGGCGGCCGAGAGGTTCCGCTCCGGCTCGGCGGGGTACGACGAGCTGCTGTTCGACGGCACCCACTACATCCAGGTGCTCGACGAGGGCGACCCGGAGGACTTCCAGTGGCGCACGGGTGTGCTGTCCGATCAGGTGATCGGGCAGTGGTGGGCGCATCAGCTCGGACTCGGGCCGATCCTGCCGCCCGAGCACGTGCGCAGCGCCCTCCGGCACGTAGTCGCCTCGAATCTGCGGCACGGCTTCGCGGACTTCGCGCACCCGTATCGCGTCTATGCCGACACGGCCGACGACGTCGGGTTGCTGATGTGCACGTGGCCCGAGGGCGGACGACCCGAGGTGCCCACGCGCTACGCCGACGAGGTGTGGACGGGCATCGAGTGGCAGGTCGCGGCGCACTGCTTCTTCGAGGGGCTGGAGGAGGAGGGCCGTGCGGTGCTCGAAGGACTGTGGGACCGGCACGACGGCCGCCGCCGCAACCCCTACAACGAGATCGAGTGCGGCGATCACTACGCCAGGGCCATGGCGGGGTGGACGCTGCTGCAGGCGCGCTCCGGCGTGCGCGTGGACGAGGGGACGGGCGAGCTGCACGTCGGTGCCGAGGGCCGCTGGCCGTGGGTGAGCGCGGCGGGCTACGGCACCGTCACCGTGGGGGAGCAGGTGGAGGTCGATGTGGTGGAGGGCGACTGCCCGTTCACCGTGGTGCGCGCCGACTGAACGCACCGAAGGGCGCCCGCGGGAAGCGGGCGCCCTTCGTCGTGCTCGGTGTCAGCCCTGCGGCGGGCGCGACGGGGAGGCGCCGATGTCGGGCACGGCCGCGCTGCCCAGGTGCACCTCCAGGTCGTCGGCGCTCGGTGTGCGCGGGCGGCGCGCGGTCGGCCGGTCGAGGTAGAACAGCGCGGTGGAGGCGATGTCGTCCCGCAGCGGCAGGTATCGCCATCCGCTGCGCCAGCCGAGCGCCTGGATGTCGACCCGCGGGATGCCGCTGGCGAAGTGGATCGGGTCGAGCACGTGCCAGCGGTACATGCCGAAGCGCTGCTGCGACACGTAGAGGCCGTCGGGCCGGATCACCTGCGGCATCCCCAGATACGGGGTGGAGAAGGCGGTGTAGCCCTGGCCGGGGATGTCGAAGTTCCACGCGCCGCCGAAGTAGTCTTCGGTGCCGGTGCCGCAGATCGTGGGGTGGTCGGTGTCGTCGTCGAGGTAGAACTTGATCTCGCCCTCACCCCACCAGCCGTTGGAGTTCACGCCCCACGCGATGTAGGTGCCGACGTACTGCCCGCGCCCCTCGATGCCCTCCAGCAGGACGTGCGGGGTGCGGTCCTCCAGCGGGTTCGAGCGCCGCCACTGCGCGTGGAAGTAGGCGTCGTCGGAGTGATCGCCCCCGACCTCGTAGGTCACCTGGTAGTAGACGCGCACGTCGACGGTCGACGTGTTCTCGAGCGTGAGCCGGGCGCCGTCGCGGAACGGCATCGGCCAGTAGGAGTTGAAGCCGCCGTGCGGGTTCGCGGCGATGGTCTGCGAGTTCACCTGGGCGAACACGCCCCATCCGTTGCAGAAGAAGTCGCCGTAGGGCACCTCGACCGCGGGCTCCGCGGCGCCGTCCCAGTACGCGCGCAGCAGCAGGGTGCGCCAGTTGTCGGTGTGGGTGGTGATCCAGATGTGGGTGATCTTGCCCGGACCCTCGATCGCGGCGAGCTCGAAGGTCTCTCCGGCCGGGATGTCGACGCTGGGGGAGATCTTCCAGCCGGGGCCGAGGTCGCGCGCGCTCGCCGCACCGGTGCCCTCGGTGGCGCGGCCGCCGCCGCCCGGCGAGCCGTCGAAGTTCTCGGGGGAGATGGACCGGGTCTGCACGGTGCGCAGCGCTGCGAGCGTGGACAGAGAGGAGGGGGCAGGCGTCATGGCCGCCAATGTAATCGATTTCAGATCGATGCACCAGAGACCTCGCGAGCGCGCGATACTGTTGCTTCACGTCCGGGGTCACCGGACAGGCAGTGAGGGTGCATGGCCACGATCTACGACGTCGCGGAGCTCGCGGGCGTCTCGCCCGCGACGGTCTCCCGCGTGTTCAACGGCACGAGCGTCTCGGAGGAGAAGGTGGCCGCGGTGCGCGAGGCCGCCGCCCAGCTGCACTTCACGCCGAACCGCGCGGCCCGCACCCTGCGCACCCAGAGCTCCGAGGTCATCGCGCTCGTCATCCCCGACATCGAGAACCCGTACTTCACCGAGATGGCGCGCGGCGTGGAAGACGTCGCCTCCGAGGCCGGGTACTCCGTGGTGCTGTGCAACTCCGACGCCCAGCTCGAGAAGGAGGCCACGTACCTCCGCATCGCGATCGCCGAGCACATGTCGGGCGTCATCATCGCGACCGCCGATGAGCACAGCGATCTGAGCGGCATCCTCGCCACCGGGCGACCCGTCGTCGCGGTCGACCGCAGCACCACGTACGACATCGACGGCGTGGTGATGGCCAACCGGGCAGCCGGCACCTCCGCCACGCAAGACCTCATCGCCGCGGGCTACCGTCGCATCGCCTACATCGGCGGGCCCGAACACATCGACACCGCGGCCGAGCGCGCGGCCGGCTGGCGCTCCGCGCTCTCCGCCGCAGAGCCCGACCTCGACCTGGACGAGCTCGTGCGCTTCGCGACGTTCCGGGTCGACGGCGGCCGCGCGGCCATGGAGGAGCTGCTGGCGCTGCCCGAGCCGCCCGATGCGGTGGTCGCGGGCAACAACCTCATCGGGGTCGGCGCCCTGCAGGTGCTCACCGAGCGGGGGCTCACGCCGCCCGCGGTCGGGGTCGCGGTGATCGGATCGCTGCCCTTCACCACGCTCTCGCCCACGGCGGTCACCGTCGTCCGGCTCCCGGCGCGGCACATGGGGGTCACGGCGGCGCGCATGCTGCTGGAGCGGATCAAGGGCGACACCCAGCCCGCGCGCACGGTCGTGCTGCGCAACGAGGTGCAGTCCGCGAGCACGCCCCGCGTCTGACGTCCCTGCGGACGGGCGGGGCTCTGCCGGGGAAACGCCCACGCATCGGCTTGCGGCTTGAAATCGATTTCGCTTACCATGGCGAAAGGTCGGATCACCGGCCGCCCTGCGTCGAGGAGGACCATGCGCTGCACCATCGGTGTCGACATCGGCACGTCCAGCAGCAAGGGCGTGCTCGTCGACGAGGCGGGGACGATCCTCGCGACCGCGACGCGCGCGCACGAGGTGAGCCGCCCCCGCACCGGCTGGGTCGAGATGGACGGCGACGTCTGGTGGGACGAGTTCGTCGACCTGGCCCGTGAGCTCCTGGCCGCAGTGCCGGAGGCCGAGGTGGCCGGGGTCGGCGTCAGCGGCATGGGCCCCTGCATCCTGCTCGCCGACGAGCACGACCACCCCGTCCGCCCCGCCATCCTCTACGGCGTCGACACCCGCTCCACCGCGCAGATCGCACGGATGACCGCGGAGCTGGGCGACGAAGACATCACCCGCGTGGGCGGCTCGACGCTCACGTCGCAGGCCGGCGGCCCCAAGATCGCCTGGGTCGCCGACGAGGAACCCGAGGCGTGGTCGCGCGCCCGCCGCCTCTACATGCCCGCGTCCTGGCTCGCCCGCAGGCTGACCGGGGCCTACGTGCTCGACCACCAGTCCGCCAGTCAGGTGTCGCCCCTGTACGACATCGAGCACGAGCGCTGGCACGAGCCGTGGTGGCAGCGCTATGCGGGCACGATCGAGGCCCCGGAGCTGCGGTGGGCGGGCGACGTGGCGGGCACCGTGACCGACGCGGCCGCCGCCGCCACCGGCATCCCCGCAGGCACCCCCGTGGTCACCGGCACCATCGACGCCTGGACCGAGGCCGTCAGCGTGGGCGCGCACGAGCTCGGCGACCTGATGCTGATGTACGGCACCACGATGTTCCTCGTCGCGACCGGCGCCGAGACCCTGCGCACGCCCTCGATGTGGACGACCGCCGGTGCCTTCGCCGGCACGCGCAACCTCGCGGGCGGACTCTCGACCTCCGGCGCGCTCACCGCCTGGCTGAAGGACCTCACCGGCGCGGACTACCCGGAGCTGCTCGGCGAGGCCGCCACGTCCGGCCCCGGCGCCCGCGGGCTCCTGATGCTGCCGTACTTCGCAGGCGAGCGCACGCCCATCCAGGACCCGGATGCGCGGGGCGTGATCGCCGGCCTCACGCTGGAGCACACCCGCGGCGACCTGTACCGCGCGGCGCTCGAGGCCACGGCACTCGGCGTGCGCCACAACGTCGAGACCATGCGGGCCGCCGGCGCCGACATCCGCCGCATCGTCGCGGTCGGCGGCGGCACCCAGGGGCGCCTGTGGCTCCAGATCGTGTCCGACGTCACGGGACTCGTGCAGGAGGTGCCCGAGACGACCATCGGCGCGAGCTACGGCGCCGCGTTCCTCGCCGCCGGAGCCACCGCGGCCCCGGGGGCTGCTCCCGCCATCGACGACTGGAACCCGATCGCCGAGACCGTGCGGCCCGACACGGCGCTGCGCCCCTTCTACGGCGCCCTGTTCGACCGCTACGTGCGGCTGTACGAGGGGACCACATCCGTCGTCCACGACCTCGCCGCGGACCAGCGCGGCGCGACCCCGACCACCCCGACCCCGGAGGCACCATGACCACGTACACCCTGCCCGCGCCCGCCGCGCGCCCGACCGCGGCACCGAAGACCGCGTACCTCATCACCTCGGGCGATCTGCGCGAGTCGGCGAACGTCGCCGGGTGGCCGACCCAGGTGGAGCTCGAAGCGGGTGTGACGGGCGTGCTGAACGACCTCGGCTGGGAGGTGATCCGGCCGTTCGGCGTCGACCCCGAGACCGGTCACGGCTTCATCTCCAGCCAGCGCATGGGCCTCGAGGTGTTCCGCGACATCCCGACCGATGCCCCGCTGGTGGTCGCGATCGCCAACTGGCAGTACTCGCACCACGTGCTCGCCGGGCTGCGCACGCACGAGGGCCCGATCCTCACGGTCGCCAACTTCGCCGGTGACTGGCCGGGGCTGGTCGGTCTGCTCGGCCTGAACGCCGGGCTCACGAAGATGGGCAAGCCCTACGCCACCACCTGGTCGGTCGACTACACCGACGACTGGTTCATCGACGGCATCCGCGAGTGGACCGAGACCGGCGCGATCACGCACGACCAGTCGCACGTGCGTCCGCTGCCCGCGCTGCCGGACAGCCCGGAGAAGCAGCTCGGTGAGGCCCTGGCCGCGCAGCTGCGCGCCGACAAGGCCATCATCGGCGTGTTCGACGAGGGCTGCATGGGCATGTACAACGCGATCTTCGACGACGAACTGCTCAACCACACCGGCATCTACAAGGAGCGGCTGTCGCAGTCGGCGCTGTACGCCGAAATGCTGACCGTGACGGAGGACGAGGCCGACGCCGCGTACGACTGGCTGATCGACCACGGCATGACCTTCCGCTACGGCGACGACGCCGCGACCGAGCTCACGCGCGAGCAGGTGCAGTGGCAGCTCAAGATGTACATCGCCGCGCTGCGCATCGCCGACGACTTCGGGCTCGACGCCGTCGGCATCCAGTACCAGCAGGGTCTCAAAGACCTGGTGCCCGCGTCCGACCTCGCCGAGGGCATCCTCAACACCACGGCGCGCCCGCCGGTCACGTCGCGCGACGGCTCCCGCGTGCTGCACGAGGGGCGCGCGTTCCCGCACTTCAACGAGGCCGACGAGGGCGTCGCGGTCGACGCACTCGTGACCGACCGGGTCTGGCGGGCGATGGGCCTCGTGCCCGACAACACGCTGCACGACGTGCGCTGGGGCGAGGACTTCGACGGGCAGTTCGTGTGGGTGTACGAGATCTCGGGCTCCGTGCCCGCCTCGCACCTCGGCGGCTGGGAGCACGCGGAGGGCTGGCGCCAGGGCCATGTGTTCTTCCCCGCGGGCGGCGCCACCATCAACGGGGTCTCGAAGCCCGGCGAGGTCGTGCTGTCGCGGGTGTTCATCGCGGACGGCGTGCTGCAGGCCGACATCTTCCGCGCCTCGGTCGTCGAGCTGCCGGAGGAGGAGACGCAGCGCCGCAAGGACGCCACCAACCCGGAGTGGCCGATCGCCCACGTGGTGCTGCACGGCATCTCGCGCGACCAGTTCATGGCGCGGCACAAGGCCAACCACGCGCAGCTCGTCTATGCGCCCGACGCCGAGACCGCGGACCGGGCCCTCATCGCGAAGGCCGCCATGTTCGACGGGATGGGGATCCGGGTGAACCTCGTGGGGGACGTGCGCGTCTGAGCCGGGCGCGGGGCGTCACTGCGAGCGCCAGAACCGCACGGCGAGGTTCGTGAGCTCCTTGTCGAGGTCTTCCACCTTCGACTCGATCCGACCGAGGCGGGCGTCGATCCCGTCGATGCGGGCCGAGAGGGTGCCTTCGACGCGGTCGATGCGGGCGGAGAGGGTGCCTTCGACGCGACCGACCTCGGAGCGGATGACACGACTGAGCTGCGTCGTCAGGAGGGCTATCCCGCCGAGCATCACGGCGGCGAAGACGCCGAGCAGCGTCCAGATCTGCGGGTCGTTCACGGGCATGCCTCCAGTGTCTGCCAGGACGTCCCCGGTGTCACGGTATTCCGCAGGCGCCCGCGCGCGAAGACCCCATCGGTGCGGTGACCGTCGCCGGACGGCGTCGTGGAGGAGGGGTGAGCGCGCCGGTCAGCGGCCGGGCGCGGGCGTCGCGGCGACCGCAGGGACCGCGTCCGCACCCGTGCCGTCGGCACCGGGGCGCAGTCCGCTCGGCGGACCGCTCAGCGCGCGGAGGGCGTAGAGGATCGTGGCGAGGTCGACGAGCTCCTGCACGAGCGCCCCGGCGACCGCGGGGATCAGGCCCGTCATCGCCACGACCATGAGCCCGACGCTCAACCCGATGCCGATCCAGATCGACGTGAGCGCGACGCGCAGGGTGTGCCGGCCGATGGCGACCGCGTCGACGACCTTCGCGAGCGAGTCGACGAGGATCACCACGTCGGCCGCGTCGCCCGCCGCGGTCGCCCCCTTGGCGCCCATCGCGATGCCGATGTCGGCCGCCGCGAGCACCGGGGCGTCGTTCACGCCGTCGCCGACCATCAGCACGGGCCGGGGTTCGAGCTCGGCCGCGAGCCGCACCTTCTCCGGCGGGAGCAGTTCGGCGTGGACCTCCTCGATGCCCAGCTGGTGCGCCACCGACTCCGCCGTCGACCGCACGTCGCCGGTGAGCATCGCGACCCGTTCCACCTCGTGCAGCCGCAGCCACGAGACGACCGCGGCGGCCTCCGGCCGCGCCGCATCGGCGAGCAGGAGCGCTCCGGCGAAGCGTCCGTCCACCGCGACGTAGGCGGCCGCCTCGCCCGTGCCCAGCTCGGCGCGCACGGTGTCGGGCGCCAGCGACGCGACGTACGCGGGCTTGCCGACCACGACCGTGCGGCCCCGGATCGTCGCGGAGACGCCGTTGGTCGCGGTCTCGCTCGCCTCCGCGGCCGCCTCGAGGGGCAGGCCCCGCGCCTCGGCGGCGGTGCGGATGCCCGCGGCCAGCACGTGCGACGAGTACTGCTCGGCCGAGGCGGCGAGCTGCAGCACCTCGTCCGCGTCGAAGCCGGGCGCCGGTCGCACGTCGACCAGCTCCGGGCGGCCCTGTGTGAGCGTGCCGGTCTTGTCGAACGCGGCCGACCGGACGCGCGCGATCTGCTCGACCACGGCCCCGCTCTTCATGATCACGCCCGACTTCGCGGCCCGGGACAGGCCGCCGAGGAACGCCACGGGTGCCGCGATCAGCAGCGGGCACGGGGTGGCGAGCACGAGCACCTCCGCGAAGCGCGTCGCATCGCCCGACAGCGCCCACGCGGTGCCGGCCAGGACGAGCGCGACGGCCGTGAAGGGGATCGCGAACCGGTCGGCGAGACGCACGATGGGCGCGTGCGAGGACTCGGCCTGATTCACGAGGGCGACGATCTGCTGGTACTGGCTGTCGGCTCCGGTGCGCAGGGCGCGGAGGCGGATCGCCCGGCTGCCGTTGATCGCGCCGGACAGCACCTCCTCGCCCGCGTGCCGCGAGACCGGCAGGCTCTCACCGGTGAGCGAGGACTCGTCGAACTCGCCCTCGGTCGTCAGCAGCGTGCCGTCGACCGGCACGATCTCGGCCGGACGCACCAGCAGCACATCACCGACCGCGACCTCGTCGACCGGCACGTCGTGCGCCTCGTCCGACTGCGCGTCGCCGGGGTCGTGCAGCACGTGGGCGATGCGCGGCGACCGGTCGAGCAGGGCCGACAGGTCGCGGCGGGCGCGGCGGCCGGCGAAGTCCTCCAGCGCCTCCCCGCCCGACAGCATCAGCACGATGATGAGCGCCGCGATGTACTCGCCGACGGCGAGCGTCGCGACCATCGCCACGACCGCGAGGATGTCGAGGCCGACGTGGCCGCGGAGCACGTCGCGCACCATCCCGATCAGGGTCCACACCACGACCGCGGCGACGTACACCGTCGCGATCCAGCGCCCGACCTGCTGCTGATCGACCGCGTGCAGCACGCCCACCAGGGCGAACGCCAGCACGGTGAGGGTGATGACCGGATACCGCCACAGCAGACTGAGCGAACGCATGCCCCCAGCCTCCCGCGGAACGGCGGCCGAGGCCAAGGGCGGATCGTCCACTCTTTCACCCGCAGAACTTAAGCGATATAGTCGGCCGCGAGTCGCGCCGATGCGGCTCGCGCTCGACAACGATGCCGAAGGAGACGAACCCCCATGTATCCGTCCTCATCCAGAAGTCACCGCCATCGGCGCGCCTTCACGGCCGCCCTCTCCGCCGCTGCGGTGGCCCTCACCGCGGTCGCCGCGACGGGCCCGGCCGCTGCGGACGCCACCGTCGACGAGGCGAAGCTGGCGGTCTACGTCGAAGTCAACTCGAACGATTTAGCGAACGTCGCCGACTACACCCTGGCCGATTCGGGTCGCCCCGCCGTGGATCTCGCGATGATCTTCGCCGCGAACATCAACTACGACGGCCAGCAGGCGTACCTGCACTTGAACGAGCGGGTGACCGAGACCCTGCAGGATGCGGAGAACCAGATCCGGCCGCTGCAGGCGCAGGGCACGAAGGTGCTGCTCTCCGTGCTCGGCAACCACCAGGGGGCCGGGTTCGCGAACTTCACCTCGTTCGCCGCCGCCGACGCCTTCGCCGCGCAGCTCGAGGACGCGGTGACCACGTACGGCCTCGACGGCATCGACTTCGACGACGAGTGGACGGAGTACGGCGCCAACGGCACACCGCAGCCCAATACCCAGTCGTTCGGGTGGCTGGCGACCGCGCTGCGCGACCGGCTCGGCCCCGACAAGCTCATCACGCTCTACGCGATCGGCCCGTCGTACACCACCACCGACTTCACGCAGTTCGACGTCGACGGGGTGCTCGACCACGCCTGGAACCCGTACTACCCGACGTATGACGCCCCGACCGTGCCGGGCCTGGACGATCGCGCGCGGCTCGGCGCCGCGGCGATCGACCTGTCGAACACAAGCGCCGCCACCGCGGCAGACTTCGCGCAGCGCACGGTCGCCGACGGGTACGGCGTCTACGTCGCCTACAACCTCACGGCGAGCGACCAGTCCGCCTACCTGTCCGGGATCACGCAGGCGTTGAAGGGAGAGGCCACGGTCTTCCAGGCGCCTCCGGCCGACACGACCGCGCCCACCGTGACGTTCAAGAGCGGCGCGCAGTTCACCAAGCAGAAGGACGACGGCTACAAGCGGGTGAGCTTCCGGCTGCACGACGAGGGACTCATCGACCGGATCGTGCTGAACGGCGTGCCGACCGACCTGGAGAACGGGGAGTCCCGCGACCTCGACGTGCTGAAGCCCGGCGTGCTCGGTGCCGTCCTCGGGGTCAACACGCTGCAGGTGGTCGACGTCGCCGGAAACAGCACCGAGGTGACGTTCACGCTGACGAAGTGACCGGCGCGAGGGCGAACAGCTCGAGCTGACGGATCGTGACCTCGGCGTCCGCGCACAGGCGGATCGCCGGGGTCACGGTCCGTGCGGCCAGGGTGAACGGGGTCGTGCGATCCGGTCGCAGCGCCTCGGCATGGGCCGCGGCCACCCGCTCCCACCCGCCGTCCGCCCGCTCGACCTCCCAGTGCCAGCCGGACGCGGGCGTCGCGGTGACCGCGGTCACGCTCACGTCGGTGATGTCGCGCGCCGCGGGGAAGCGCCACCCCACCCACTCGCCCGGCCGCAGGCTCACGCCGTCGGCCCCCGGGGGGTCGCCGTCGTCGAACAGTCGCGCCGCGTGGTCGAGGCCCCGGGAGGCGATCGACTCGCCCGCCTCCGAGGTCAGGTCCGGGTGCCACGGCTCGACGGCGACGTCGGGCGCCGCGGCCTCCAGCGCCTCCGCGGGGTCGAGCGTGAAGGTCAGGTCGAGCACCGCATCGCCGATCAGTCGTTCCACGGGCAGGTCGGCCGTGGGGAGGGGGTCGCCGTCGAGCAGCGCCGACCGGAGCACGTGGGCGCCCGGCTCGCTCCGCTGCACGCGGATCCGCAGCGTCGACCCGTCGCCGCGATCGACGCGGACGTCGTCGAACAGCGGGGAGCCGATGCGCAGCCGCCCGGAGGCGAGCTCGAGCGGATACAGGCCCAGCGCCGCCCACAGCCACCAGGCGCTCATCTCGCCGTTGTCCTCGTCGCCGGGGAAGCCCTGCCCGATGTGCGCGCCGGCGAACAGACGCCCCGCGAGGTCGTGCACGATCGCAGCGCCCGCCCACGGGCGGTCGGTGAACGCATACAGGAAGGGGATGTGGTGGGCGGGCTGGTTCGAGATCGCGCACATGCCGGAGCGCAGCGCGCGGGCCTCCCGCTGCTCGTGGATGACCGTGCCGTAGGCGCCGCCGAAGCGTTCGTCGGCGGTCTCCGGCTCGGCGAACAGCGCGTCGAGGTGGCGGCCGAGCCCGGCGGGGCCGCCGTACAGCGCCGCGAGCGCGGGGCCGTCGTGCACCGCGCCGACCGACATCCCCCACGCGTTGGTCTCCACGTTGTCGCCACCCCACACCCGGGGGTCGAAGCCGGGCGCGAACGCCCCGTGCGCGTCGCGGCCGCGGAAGAATCCCGAGTCGGGATCGAACAGGGTGCGGTACGACCGGGCGCGGTTGGCGAGGTAGCGGGCGAACGCGCGGTAGCGGGCGGCGTCCGTGGCGGTGGCGGCGTCATCGGCGAGCTGCCGCGCGAACCGCCCGAGGGCCGCGTCGCTCACGGCGTTCTCGATGCTCCAGCTCATGCCCTCCGGCACGTCGGAGGAGATGTACCCGGTGAAGCGCCCGCGACCGATGCCCTTGCGGCCGCGACGGGCGTCCGGCCCCGGCTCGCACGCGTGGCGCCAGCCGCTCTCGAACGCGGCCTCCCGGTCGAACGCCACACCCCAGCGCGCGGCGTCGGCGAAGATCTGGTCGCTCGACGTGCCCACCATGCTGTCGACGTACCCCGGGGCGCTCCACCGCGCCATCCACCCGCCCCGCCGGAACTGGGCGAGCTGGCCGTCCAGCAGCTGCCCGGTCAGGGCGGGGTCGAGCAGCGCCAGCGCGGGCCACTCCGTGCGGTAGGTGTCCCAGTAGCCGTTGTTCACCACGAGCTCGCCCTCGGCCACGGGCGCACTGGTCTCGGTCTCCCCGAACGGCGCGCGCGGCGCGAACACGTCGGCGAAGCGGTGGTCGGGCGCGGTGGTGGTGCCCGCGTTCTCGCCCGCCGTGTTCGGGTACAGGTGCATGCGGTGCAGGGCCGCCGCGATCCGGGCGCGATGCTCCTCGTCGGCGAGACCGCGGTACGGCCGCTGCCGCGGGTCGAGCGGAGGGAGGGTCACGCGGCCGAGCAGGCGGTCCCACGCGGCGGCTGCGGCGGCGCGCAGCTCCTCGAAGGACCGGGACGGCGGAGCCTCCTGGGCGAGGCTGCGCCGGGCCTGCGCGATCGACAGGAACGACACCGCGATGCGGACCTCCAGGCTGCCGCGCCCGTCGAGGTGCCCGGCGACGCGCCCGCGCCCGTCGTCGTCGAGCCGGCCGCGCGCCTCGGTCGCGCCGACCGTCGCCCCGGCGAAGTAGCAGCGGGGCGCGTTGCCCCAGTCCTCCGCGCCCTCCGGGATCCAGCCCTCGAACTCGCCGTCGTCCGTCCAGGTCAGGCGCCCGTCGTCGGTGAGCTGATCGATCACGAAGCCGACGGTGGCCGTGGGGTCGTCGGCGGCCACCCGGAACGCCGCCGCGTGCGAGGTCGCGGTCATCGCCACGTGCAGTCCGTCGCCGAGGTCGGCGGCGTACTCGTGGGGGCGCGCCCGTTCGCTGCCCGGCACGATCCACCGTCGCCGTGCCGCGCGCTCCGAGCGGGCGCGGCCGAGGAACGGCATGAGCTGCAGCACCGAGCGATCACCGATCCACGGGCTCGGCTGGTGCGAGAACTGCAGGGCCTCCAGGCGGCGGCCCTGCGGATCGTCGTGCACGAACGGGCGGTACGGCCAGCGGGCGTCCGCGGCGTCGGTCGCCGGCGTGACGAACGTGAAGCCGTGCGGCACCGCCACCGCCGGGATCGTGTTGCCGCGCGAGAACCGCGGTCCGGAGTGCGTGCCGCGGCGGGTGTCGACGCGCTCGACCGGCGGCAGGTCGGGGTCCGCCGGTCGGCGTTCCTCCACACGGACCTGCACGAATCCGGTCGCGCGGGCGGGCAGACCCTCCGCGCCCGTGAGCGACGGCGCGCCCAGCACCAGCTCGACCGTGGCCCGCACCGCGCCTCCGGTCGACAGAGGGGCGAGCGCGACCGTATCGGCGTTCCACTGCTCCGGGAGGCTCCAGCGGGCGGCGAACTGCGCCTCGGGCGTGAGCGGCACGTCGTAGCGGTCGCGGACGGCGGTGTGGTCGCTCAGCCGGGTCCCGTCCGCCGTTCGCACGTCCACCGTCACCGCGAGCGCCGCGTGCGGAGCCAGGGTCGCGTCCGGCCCGTCGGCGTAGAACGCCCAGTGCAGCACGGTCTCGGGAGTGACGGTGAGGTCGGAGAGCCCCGGCACGTCCAGCCGCTGCGGCCCCAGGGCGGGATCGAAAGCGAACGCGAACACGTCGCCGGGCAGCACCCCGGCGTGCGGGCGCGACGACGGGGGATCGGCCGGACCGGCGGCCGGGGTCAGCGGCGCCGCGGTCACCCCTTCAGCGCACCCTCCTGCACGCCCTTGAAGAAGAACCGCTGCGTGAAGGAGAACATGATGATGATCGGCACGAGGGCGATCATGGTGCCCGCGGCGATCAGGCGCGGGTCGACCGAGAAGCTGCTGTTCAGGTACGCCATGCCGACCGTGAGCGTGTACTTCGCGGGGTCGGAGAGCACGATCAGCGGCCACAGGTAGTCGTCCCACGCGCCGATGAACGCGAAGATCGCGACGACCGACACCATGCCGCGGATGTTGGGCCACACGATGTGCCGGATGCGCTGCCACGTGGTCGCGCCGTCGACGGTCGCCGCGTCGAGCACGTCCTTCGGGATCATGCGGCACGCGGTGGCCACGAGCAGCACGTTCATGGCGCTGATCGCTCCGGGCAGGAACACGCCCGACAGCGTGTCCGCGAGCCCGAGGGCGCGGATGGTGAGGAAGTTGCTGGTCACGGTCACCTCGCCGGGGAACAGCAGGGTGGAGAGCAGGATGCCCATCACGATCCACTTGCCGCGGAACCGCATGCAGCCCAGCGCGTAGCCCGCGAAGGTCGCCAGGATCACGTTGCTCAGCACCGTGCCGAGCGAGACGAGCAGGGAGTGCCACGCGTACAGGTACACCGGCACGATGTCGGCGACGCGCGTGTAGTTCTGCAGGGTGGGGTCGCGCGGGATGAGCTCCGGCGGGAACGAGTAGATGTTCTCCTGCGGACCCTTGAACGACGTGGACAGCTGCCACACGAACGGCCCGATCACCAGGAAGAGCACCAGGAGCAGCAGCGCGTAGCGGCCGATCAGCCCGCCGAGGGTCGGCTTGCTGAAGTCGCCGGAGCCGCGGTGCCGGAAGATGCGCTCGCGCGCGGGGCGGACCGGGGCGTCGTCGGCGCGGTCGTCGGCGCGCGGCGGGGTGAGCGTGGTCATGCGGAGACCTTCGCCTTCTTCTCGCGGTTCATGAACGCGATCGCGGCCAGCGGCACGAGCGTCAGGAGGAACAGGGCCACGCTGATCGCGGAGGCGTAGCCGATGTTGCCGTTGAGTCCGGAGCCCACCTGGCGGATCAGCATCACGAGCGACATGTCGTAGCCGCCGGGGCCGCCGGTGCTCTTGGAGAGCACGTCGAGCTCGGCGAACACGCGCATGGCCGACACCGCGATCAGCACCGAGATGAGGAGCATGGCGCCGCGCACGGACGGGATCGTCACCGAGAGGAAGCGACGGAACGAGCCGGCACCGTCGAGCATCGCGGCCTCGTGCAGCTCCTTGCCCACGTTCCCTAGCGCCGCGAGGTACACGACCATGTAGTAGCCCAGGCCCTTCCAGACCGTGAGCAGGATGGCGCAGCCCAGCAGCAGCCAGCGGTCGACGAGGAACGCCATCGGCTTGTCGATCAGACCGAGGAACTCCAGGGTCTGGTTGATGATGCCGCGACTGTCGAACAGCCAGGTCCAGATGAGGGCGACCACCACGACCGAGGCGATCACGGGGAAGTAGAAGGTGGTGCGGAAGAACGAGATGCCCGGCAGCTTCTTCTGCACCAGCAGGGCGAGCAGCAGCGGCAGGATCGTGAGCAGCGGCACGCACACGACCACATAGATGAGGCACGTCGTCAGCGCGTTCCAGAACATCTCGTCGCCGAACATGCGCTCGTAGTTCGCGCCGCCCACGAACTCGGGGGTGCGCAGCGGGCGGGCATTCGTGAAGCTGAGGACGACGGTGTTGAGGAACGGCCACAGCGCGAACACCAGCACCCAGATCACGGCGGGGGCGAGGAGCAGCCACGGGGTGAACCACCGGTGGGACCTCATCGTCGTCCTTCGCTGCCGGGTGCCGGTGCTCGCGCTCATGGTCACTGGTCCACGCGGTTCGCGTTGGCGTACTCGACGATCTTGTCGAGCTGGGCCTTTGGGTCGGCCTCGCCGTTGACCGCGAGCGCGATCTGCTGCGTCATGTAGGTCGCCATGTCCGACGTCCACTGGAACGGCAGGGCCTTGGCGTCCTTCATCGCGCCGAACACCGTGTCGATCGCGGCGAGCTGCTTCTCGTCGGTGACGGAGGAGGCGATGTTCTCGACGACCTGGTCGCCGCCCTCGGCCGTTCCGGGCGCGGTCCCGACCGCGAGCGACGAGAACGCCACCTGGTTCTCCTGGTTCGTCGCGAACTCGGCGAACGCGAGCGCGGCTTCCTTGTTGTCGGAGTCGGCGGAGACGTTCAGGCCCTGCACATAGAGCGGTGCGATGCCGAGGCGCGGGGTGGCGACGGTGTTCGCCAGCAGCGACGGGGCGTCCTTCTGCAGATCGGTCGTGAAGCCGGTGCCGCCGGTCGTGAAGGCGACCTTCTCCTGGATGTAGGCCTCGGCGTTGCCGCCGTAGTCGCCGGTGAGGGCCTCGGCGGGCATGGCGCCCGCGGCGTATGCGTCGGCGTACTTCTGGATGATCGCGGCGGCCTCGTCGGTGTTGAAGTCGAACTCGCCCTTGTCGTTGATGACCTCCATGCCGGCGGCCGTGAACGTGTCGAGCGCGGGGATCGAGGAGAGCAGCTGCACCTTGCCGCCCGACTCGGTGGCCACGTCGGTGGCGAGCGTGAGCAGCTCGTCGACCGTGGTCGGCAGGTTCTGCTCCGTGACGCCGTAGGGGGCGAGCTGGGCCAGGTTCCACCACGACGCATCGCTCGACAGGTACCACGGCAGACCGTAGGTGCCGTCGACGCCCGGGTACTGGCTGTAGGCCTCCCACGCGCCCGTGTTGTACGCCGACTTCAGGTCGGGGTCGGCCGTATCGAGGTCGACCAGCTTGCCCGCGGCGACCAGCGGGTAGGCGATGTCGGGCGGCAGGTTGAGCACGTCGGGCAGGGTGTCGGCGTTGGCCTGGCTGAGGATCTTCTCCTGGTAGCCGTCGCCGGGCTGGTCGAGCCACTCGACCTTCACGTCGGGGTGCTCCTTCTCGAACGCGTCGATCAGGTCTTCGAAGTACGGCGTGAACTTCTCGTTCTTGAGCGACCAGGTCTGGAACTGGATCGTGCCGCTCAGGTCGCCGGAGGTGTCGATCGGCCCGGCGTCTCCGGCGCCGGCGCCACCGCCGGTGCAGCCGGCGAGCGCGAGGGCGCCGATCGTGAAGGTTGCCAGTGCAGCCATGCGTGCGGGAACTCTCATCGTGCTTCTTCCTCGAGGCGGGCGATTCGGCGCGGGTCCGACAGGACGGGACTACAGCGCTTTAGCTGATGAAACCATCCGAATCCACCGGTGTCAAGAGAGGGCGCGGGGAGCGCAGGCGGCGAGCGGAATCTCGTGCCGCGGTCTCGCTGCTCAAGCGTTATAGTGGTGCGATCCGCCCTCGTCGGGGGGCTCTGTCCGAAAGGTGAGAACACATGACGCAGCGTGGCGCTCTCGACGCTCCCCTGAGGTTCGGGGCGAACTACACGCCGTCTAAGGACTGGATGCACTCCTGGCTCGACTTCACGCCCGACGACGTGCGCCGCGACTTCGCCGCCCTCGCCGAACTGGGCCTCGACCATGTGCGCGTGTTCCCGCTGTGGACCGTGCTGCAGCCGAACCGCACCCTCATCCGCCCGAAGGCTCTCGACGACGTGCGGGCGATGGTCGACATCGCCGCCGAGTTCGAGCTCGACGCGAGCGTCGACGTGATCCAGGGCCACCTGTCGAGCTTCGACTTCGTGCCCGCCTGGCTGTACACCTGGCACGACCGCAACATGTTCACCGATCCGAGGGCGCTCGACGGGCAGGTCGCCCTGGTGCAGCGGCTCGCGGAGGCGCTGCGCGATGCCCCGAACTTCCTCGGCCTCACGCTCGGCAACGAGGTCAACCAGTTCTCGGCGCACACGCACCCCGCGCCGTGGCCGGTCACGGTCGACGAGGCAGGGGCGTGGATCGAGACCCTGCTCGCGGCCGCGGGGGAGGCCGCTCCCGGACTTCCTCACGTGCACAGCGAGTACGACGCGGTCTGGTACATGGACGAGCACGGGTTCACCCCGGCGCACGCCTCGCGCCTGGGCGCCATGACCACGATCCACTCGTGGATCTTCAACGGCACGGCGCAGCGCTACGGCGGTCGCTCCGTCGCCGCCGACCGGCACGCCGAGTATCTGATCGAGCTGTCGCGGGCGTTCGCGACCGACCCGCAGCGCCCGGTGTGGCTGCAGGAGGTCGGAGCGCCGTCGAACTGTCTGGAACCCGACGAGATGCCCGGGTTCCTGGAGGCGACGCTGCGCTCCTCGGCGCGGACCGAGAACCTCTGGGGCGTCACGTGGTGGTGCTCCCACGACGTGAGCCGCGACCTGGGCGACTTCCCCGACCTGGAGTATTCGCTCGGCCTGGTCGACCAGTCCGGCGCGGCCAAGCCGATCGGCCGGCGGTTCGCGGAGCTGATCCCCGAGCTGCGCGCGCGCACGGCTGCCCCGGCGCGGCCGACCGGGATCGTGGTCGAGGTGGACGAGCGCGACGTGCCGGTGAGCCGGGCCGCGCTGAGCCCGGGAGGGGCGGTGTTCCAGGCGTGGGTCGATGCGTGCACCGCGGGACTCGATCCGGCCCTGGTCACCTCGGCCGACGCGGCAGACCCCGCGGTGCTGGAGGGCCGGGGCATCCGTGAGCTGATCCGCCCCGACCTCGCGGGCGACGCGGTCGGCCGCTACGGCTCGGTCAACACCGTCGTCGACGCCTGACACCATCCGTCGGCGCGCGTCAGGACGCGGGCGGCGCCGTGCTCTCGCGCGCCGTGAGGGTGGGCGTGGGACCGGCGACGCTGGGCAGGGTCGCGCCCGCCTCGATCTGCTGCAGCAGGAGGGTGGCCGCCTGCTCGCCGAGCTCGAACGTGTCGCGCGTCATGGCGGTGATGGACGGGTTGATGAGCCCGGCGATCACCGAGTCGTCGAAGGAGGCGAGGGACACGTCGCGCGGCACGGTGCGCCCCATCTCCTGGGCGACGCGGAGTCCGGCGACCGCCATCACGTCGTTGTCGTAGACGATCGCGGTCGGGCGCTGCTTGCCGGAGAGCAGAGTGCGCGTGACCGCCGAGGCGCGTGCGGGGGAGAAGTCGGTCGCGATGACCTCGCCCGCGATGCCGTCCGCCGCGAGGCGCTCCAGCACCTCGGCGCGCAGGCGCGTGTGCTCGAGCTCGGCGGGTCCGGCGACGTAGGCGATGCGGGTGTGCCCGAGGGCCGCGAGGTAGGAGAACAGCGTCTCGGCCACCTCCTCGTCGCCGATCCACACGCTCGGCACGTCGCCCTCCGCGGACGGCTCCGACCCGATCATCACGGCGCGGGCGTCCAGCGACGCGATGTTCGCCGCGCGCGGGTCGTCGTCGCGCGGATCGATGTAGATGATGCCGTCGACCTGGTTCGACGACCGCCATTGGCGGTGCACCTCCATCTCCTCGTCGATGTCGGCGACCAGGCGCAGCTGCAGGCTGACCTTGCTCTCCGACAGCCGCGATTCGATGCCGGCGATCAGATCGGTGAAGAAGGCCTCGGAGCCCAGCGAGCGGGCGGGGCGGGCGAGTGCGAAGCCGACCGCGTTGGCACGGGCGCCGACCAGGGCACGTGCCGCGGAACTGGGCTGCCAGTGGTGCTCCTCGATGATCGCGAGGATGCGCTGCCTGGTCTCCTCGCTCACGCCGGGGCGACCGTTCAGGGCGAAGGAGACGGCACCGGGGGAGACGCCGGCCAGTCGCGCGATGTCCGCGATCGTGACGCGTTTCCCCGAGGCCATAGGCATCACACTACTTGATCGGTTTAGCCTCGCGGGAGCGTCGTGGGCGTGCCGTAGACTCAAATCGCTAGATCGTTTTAGTAAATCGGATAGCATCAGAACGCCCCCCTCACCGTCGAGCCCGGAGAACAGCCATGCATGACGACACCTCGCTCACCGTCGGCCGCGTCAAGCGCGTGCTGGAGGAACGGATCCGTCCCGCGATCCACTCGGCCTCCGTGCCGCTGACCGTCGAGCTGCACGAACTGCCAGGGGAGCCGATCCCGCCGGCCGAGGGGCTGGCGCTCGACTACGCGCCGGGCGCGGTCGGGTCGCTGTGGGGACCGGCGTGGGGCACCACGTGGTTCAAGCTCACGGGGCGCGTGCCGGCCGACTGGAAGGGGCGCCGCGTCGAGGCGCTGATCGACCTCGGCTTCGACGTGAACATGACCGGCTTCCAGTGCGAGGCCCTCGCGTACCGCCCCGACGGCACCCCGATCAAGAGCATCAACCCGCGCAACCAGTGGGTGCCGATCGCCGAGAACGCCCACGGCGACGAGCCCGTCGAGCTGTACCTCGAGGGAGCGTCGAACCCGGTGCTGCTCGACTACCACCCCTTCCTTCCGACGCAGGAGGGCGACATCCTCACCTCGTCGAAGGAGCCGCTGTACCGCCTGCGCCGCATGGACCTCGCGGTGTTCGAGCCCGAGGTGTTCGACCTGTCCCTCGACATCGAGGTGCTGTTCGAGCTGCAGGCCGAGCTGCCGGCGACCTCGCCGCGGCGCATGCGCATCCTCCAGGCGCTCGACGACGCCCTCGACGTGCTCGACCTCCAGCGCATCGTCGAGACGGCCGCCGACGCCCGCGCCCGACTCGCCGACGTGCTCGCGGCCCCGGCCGAGGCGAGCGCGCACCGCATCTCGGCGGTCGGCCACGCGCACATCGACTCCGCATGGCTGTGGCCCGTGCGCGAGACCATCCGCAAGGTCGCCCGCACCACCTCGTCCATGACCACGCTCATCGACGAGCAGCCCGATTTCCAGTACGGCATGTCCAGCGCGCAGCAGTACGCCTGGATCAAGGAGCACCGCCCCGAGGTGTGGGAGCGGGTCAGAGCCGCGGTCGCCGCGGGGCGCTTCCTGCCCCTGGGCGGCATGTGGGTCGAGTCCGACACCGTCATGCCCACCGGCGAGTCGCTCGTGCGGCAGTTCTCGCACGGCCAGCGCTTCTTCGAGCGCGAGTTCGGCATCCGGTCGAAGGGCGTGTGGCTGCCCGACAGCTTCGGCTACTCGCCCGCACTGCCGCAGCTCATGCGCCGCGCCGGGTTCGAGTGGTTCTTCACGCAGAAGATCTCGTGGAACCAGCAGAACGTCTTCCCGCACCACTCGTTCCTGTGGGAGGGCATCGATGGCTCGCAGGTGTTCACGCACTTCCCGTCGATGGACACCTACAACTCGCAGCTCAGCGGCATGGAGGTCGCCAAGGCCGCGCGGCAGTTCAAGGAGAACCGCGTCACGTCGCGGTCGATCGCCCCGGTCGGCTGGGGTGACGGCGGTGGCGGCACGACCCGGGAGATGACGGGCAAGGCCGCGCGCCTGCGCGACCTCGAGGGCAGCGCGCAGGTCGTCTGGGAGCATCCGGACGACTTCTTCGACGCCGCGAAGGCCGAGCTGCCGCACCCCGCCGTGTGGGTGGGCGAGCTGTACCTCGAGCTGCACCGCGGCACCCTCACCAGCCAGCACGCCACGAAGGCGCTGCACCGCTGGGCCGAGCACGCGCTGGTCGAGGCGGAGCTGTGGGCCGCGACCGACGCCGTGCGCACGGGGGCCGCGTACCCGCAGGCGGAGCTCGACCGGCTCTGGCAGGCCGTGCTGCTGCACGAGTTCCACGACATCCTCCCCGGCACCTCGATCGCCTGGGTGCACCGCGAGGCCGTCGCCGTGCTCTCCGACGTGCTGTCGGAGGCGCGCGACATCGCGCAGCGCGCACGCCGGTCGCTCGCGGGGGAGGGCGACCGTGAGCTGCGGTTCGAGCCGACCTCGGTCGCGGGCGGACGGGCGCTCGGGGCGGCGTTCGTCGGGGAGCCGACCGCGAGCCCGGTGACGCTCACCGAAACGGACGGCGGCTGGCGCCTGGACAACGAGCTCGTGTCGGTCGTGGTGTCGCCGGAGGGCCTCATCGTGTCGGCGGTCGACAGGGCGTCGGGCCGCGAGACGGTCGCGCCGGGCAGGGCCGCGAACCTGTTCCAGCTGCACCAGGACTTCCCCAACATGTGGGACGCGTGGGACATCGACCGCTACTACCGCAACAGTGTCGAGGACCTCACCGCGGTGTCGTCGATCGATGCCTCGGTGGTGAACGGTGTCGCGACGATCGTGGTCGAGCGCAGGTTCTCGGAGTCGACGATCACGCAGACGATCCTCCTCGCGCCCGACTCGCGCACCGTGGTACTGCGCAACGAGGTCGACTGGCACGAGACCGAGAAGCTGCTCAAGCTCGCCTTCCCGCTCGACATCCAGGCGTCGCACACCGAGGCAGAGACCCAGTTCGGCTACCAGGCCCGCGTCACCCACACGAACACGAGCTGGGAGGCCGCGAAGTTCGAGACCTCGATGCACCGCTTCGTGCTGGTGCGCGAGCAGGACTTCGGCGCCGCGCTCGTCAACGACTCGATCTACGGCTACGACACCTCGCGCGAGGTCGGTGACGACGGGGTGACCACGACCGTGCGGCTCTCGCTGCTGCGCGCGCCGCGGTTCCCCGACCCCGACACCGACCACGGGCACCACGCCATCGAGGTCGGCTTCGTGATCGGCGCGGACGCCGCGATCGCCACGGCCGAGGGAATCCGGTTCAACGCGCTGCCCACCGTCGTGCGCGGTGCCCGCGAGGTCGAGCCGCTGGTGAGCGTGTCGGGCGAGGGCATCGTGGTGTCGGCGGTCAAGCTCGCCGACGACGGCTCTGGCGACGTGATCGTGCGCGTGTACGAAGCTCTCGGGCGTCGGACCACGGGCGAGCTGGCGGTCGGCTTCGAGCATCGCGAGGTGCGCGAGGTGAGCCTGATCGAGGACGACCTCGACGACGCGCGGACGGGTGGAGCGCTGCACCTGCGTCCGTTCGAGGTGCGCACCCTCCGCATCGCGCGCTGACCCCCGCGCGGGCCCGGGCGTTGTGCGCGGGCGGGGCGTGCGGGAGCATGACGGGATGGCGACGATCGACGACGTGCGGCGGATCGCGCTCGCGCTGCCCGGGGTCACCGAGGCCGTCAACGGTCACACGGGTCTGCCCGGGTGGCGCGTGACGCAGGGGCAGTTCGCGGGGCTGCGCGGCCCGACCGGCGCCGATCTGCGCCAGCTGGCCGAGCTCGGTCGGCAGTGGCCCGACGGCGAGGTGCTGTCGGTGCGCGTGGCGGATCAGGGCGAGAAGGAGGCGCTGCTGGCCGCGGAGCCGGAGGCGCTGTTCTCGATCCCGCACTTCGACGGCTACCCGGCGCTGCTCGTACGCCTGGACGTGGTGGACGCGGAGCGGCTGGCGGAGCTCGTCACCGACGCCTGGCTCGTGCGTGTTCCGGCCACTGTCGCGAAGGACTGGCTCGCCGCGCACGGCCTCGCGTGAGTCCTTCCCGCACCCGGCGGTGGACGTCGAGGGTGTCAGGCCGGAGGCAGCCGCAGCACGTCGGGCGACTCGCCGCCGGTGAGGTCGTCGGCGATGCGGATGCTCCGGGCGAGGTCGTCGAGCGCGGTGCCGAGCGTGCCGAAGCGCTCCCGGTCGGCGCACACCGCCGTCAGCGTGATCAGGTGCGTGCCGGTGTCCCACGTGTACGTCGTGAACGGGGGCATCGCGGGCGAGGGCGGCATCGCGACCACCAGCTTCTCGCCGGCCCCGAGCCGCGTCGGGAAAGAGGTGGTGTCGTCGTACTCCATGGGCATCGACGCTCGGGCGATGCGCACATCGGGCGTCAGCACCTGGGCGGTCGCCATCGCCACCACCAGCTCGGGCTCGGCCTTCCACGTCCACACCAGCACACGGCCGTCGGCCTTCTTCATGAGCATCGGGGCGGCCTGGCTCATGGCCCACGCGCCGAAGCGCGATCCAGGGCGCTCGGTCGCCCCCACCGCCGCGTTCACCTGTCCCAGCAGCATGCGGATCGCGGCCTTCCGGTGCCGGCGCCCCTTCCAACCGAGGGAGTCGGTGACGGGGATCCACAGCTGGGGGTCGGCGTCGGCAGTCAGTCGCATGCGCCAACGCTAACGGCTCCGGCTGGGCGGATGCCGGTATGCCTCGGCGGCCCGGCCAGGGCCCTCGGGTAGAGTTGCGTGCGCCCGACCAGGGCTTTCCCTTGGCCGCCCCATCGTAAGGCAGCATGTCTGTGACCCCCTCCGACGATCCGACCGAGGCGTCCCCCGACGCCGCCGAAGCCCCCCGCCCGCTGAAGATCCTGATCGGCTGCGACACCTTCGCGCCCGACATCAACGGTGCCGCCCGCTTCGCCGAGCGTCTCGCGGCCGGCCTCGTCCAGCGCGGACACGACGTGCACGTGGTCGCCCCCAACCAGGCGTACCGTCGCTCGGCGCCTCACACCGAGGTGATCGAGGGCGAGCCGATGACGCTGCACCGGCTGCCGTCCGTGCGCTGGGCCCCGCACGACTGGCTGCGTTTCGTGTGGCCGTGGCGCTCCAAGCACTACGCGCGGAAGGTGCTCGACCGCGTGCAGCCCGACGTCGTGCACATCCAGTCGCACATCGTGATCGGGCGCGGCCTCGCGCGCATCGCGAAGCAGCGCGGCATCCCGGTCATCGCGACCAACCACGTGATGGCCGAGAACATCCTCGATCACACGACCATGCCGAAGTTCATCGACGACCTGGTGCTGAAGTTCGCCTGGGCCGATGCGAAGCGCACGTTCGACCTCACCCGCGCCATCACGACCCCGACCCGCCGCGCCGCCGACTTCCTCGAGAAGACGGTCGAGGTGCAGGGCGTCATCCCGGTGAGCTGCGGCATCGACCGCTCGCAGTACACGCCGGTGATCGCGCCTCGCGAGGAGAACCGCCTGGTGTTCGTCGGGCGCCTCACGGCCGAGAAGCAGGTCGAGGTCATCCTCAAGGCGATGACGAAGCTCGACCCCGCGTTGAACACGACGTTCGACATCGTCGGCGGCGGCGATCAGCGCAAGCAGCTCGAGAGCCTCACCGCGCAGCTCGGTCTCGCCGACCGGGTCACGTTCCACGGCCGCACGACCGACGAGGAGCTGCGCGCCCTGCTGTCGCGCGCGAGCCTGTTCGTGATCGCGTCGATCGCCGAGCTGCAGTCGATCGCGACCATGGAGGCGATGGCGTCGGCGCTGCCGATCGTCGCCGCGGACGCGGTGGCCCTGCCGCATCTGGTGCACGACGGCGAGAACGGCCACCTGTTCGAGCCGGGCAACGTCGACGAGCTCGCCGCGCGACTGACCGATGTCCTCACCGCCTCGCCGGGCGAGTACGAGCGGATGCAGCACGCCTCGCTCGACGGCGTCGCGATCCACGACATCAACCGCACGCTCGACACCTTCGAGGCGCTGTACCGCGACGAGCCGCTGCCGGAGTAACCGCATGCACATCGTCTTCTTCGGCGATCAGCACCTGGACTCCCTCGGTGGCGCGCAGGTGTCGATGCGGCTGCAGCGGACCTTTCTGGAGAGGGCGGGGCACACCGTGACGGTGGTCGCGCCACGCATGCACGCGCACCGCGATCCCGAGGGCGACGTGCCGGCCGGTGCCTACGTCGACCTCCCGTCCGTCCCGATCACACTCGACCGCGAGTACGCGATGAGCTGGCCGGGCCGCGCCACCGACCGCGCCCTCGACCGCGCCATGACGCAGCGCCCTCCCGTCGACCTCGTGCACGTGCAGGCCGACTTCTGGGGGGCGTTCATCGGACACCGCTACGCCCAGCGGCACGGGCTCCCCGTGGTGCACACCATGCACAACCGCGTCGATGTGGGCCTCGCGGCGGTCACCCCGCTGCACCGTCCCGTGCTCGCGGTGCTCAACGCGTGGCGCCGCCGTGCGTTGCGGGGCATCGGGATCCGCGTGGGGGGCAGTGACGGCTGGTCGTACCTGCGCGGGCTCGCGGCCGGGGCCTCGGCGGTCACCGCGCCCTCCGGTCACTTCGCCCGGCGTCTGGAGCAGAACGGCGTGTTCCCGCACGTCGACGTGATCTGGAACGGCATCGACGACGACGTGCGGGCGAGCACCCTCGCCGCGGCGCCCGCCGAGCGCCGCCCGGGGCGCCCGCGCTTCGTGTGGCTCGGACGGATGAGCCCGGAGAAGCGCCTGCTGCCGTTCCTGGAGGCGTTCGTGGCCTCGGGCGTCGACGCCGACCTGGAGGTCATCGGGGGCGGCGCGCAGCGCGCGGCCGCGGAACGGATCGTCGCCGGTCGCGACGGCGTGACCTTCGCGGGGCGCCTCACCTACGCGCAGACGCTCGCGCGCATCGCCGACGCCGACGCGCTCGTCCAGACCTCCATCGGCTTCGAGACGCAGGGCATGACCCCGTTTGAGGCCGCGACGCTCGGCACGCCCTCGGTGGTGTGCGACCCCGACATCGCGGCCGAGCTCGAGGGCGGGCTGTGGGCCGTACCGGAGGCGGACCCCACCGCGTCGGAGCGCGAGCGCGAGGCGCAGCGGACCGCGGCCCTCGCGGAGACGTTGCGTCGTGCCGCCGCCGACATCGCCGCGGGCGCCGCTCCGTCCCCCGTTCCGGCGGTCGCCGAGGCGTTCCGCCAGTCGTCGCGCACCGCCGCCATGGTCGCGGTGTACGAGCGCGTGCGGGACGGCCGGTGAGCGGGACCCTCGGCGTCGATCAGACGAAGCGGTAGAACATCGAGGCCAGCCAGACGGTGACGATCCCGAGCAGTCCGGCGCCGGAGATGCCGATCGCGATCCCCGCGAACAGCCGGGAGCCGGGGCGGCGCGCGGCGACGATGCCCAGCACGAGCGCGACCGCGTAGCCCAGGAAGCCGACGACGGACGACGCGCCCTCGACGAATCCGATCAGCGAGTAGCCGCGGTCGCCCATGTAGAGGAACGGGCGCCCGAGGATCAGGAGCAGGTCGAGGGCGAACACCACGACCGCGACGATGAACGCCACCCGGCCGAGCGAGCTGCCACGGTCGGCGGCGGTGCGGGGCGGGGCGCCGACCGGGAACTGCGGGTACCCGGGGCCGCCCGGCGTGACGGCCGTGGGGTACGCGGGCGGGTAGGGGGTGCCGTCCGGTGCCGCGGACGGGGCGGTGGCGTACGGGTTCGCGGTCGGGCCGGTCGCACCGGGAGCCGCGGTCGTCGAGGCGGGGGCGGCCGGCGATGCGGCGGGGTGGGGGAAGGAGGGCGCGGAGCTCGGGTACCCCGGGGGCGGCGCGGCGGGGTAGCGCGGCTCGGCCGTGAGGGGAGGGGCGGGCGGCGGTGGCACGGGTGCGGACTCGGCGGGCTGCTGGGGGTCGCTCATGCCCCGAGCGTAGCCGCGCCGCCGTGGCGCGACGAGGGGGTTGTGCGACGGTCAGCGGTAGCCGTGACCCGGCTCGGCCCGCTGGTGCACGTCGCGACCGGAGACCCGGCTCCAGTCGGTCGGGGTGGGGCGGTAGCCGTCGCGGCGCAGTTCGACGATCGTGGCGACGACCGCCCACCCGGCGATGGCGAGAAGCGCGATGATGAGTATCATGGCAGAAAAGCTACGCGCAGCGGGTTACGGCCACGAGTGGCAGAAACGACCCTCTACGACAGAAAACTGCCAACCGGGAGAGTGCATGAAGACGGTCGCCTGCGTCATCCAGGACGGATTCGCCCCCTTCGAGTTCGGTGTCGCGTGCGAGGCGTTCGGCCTCGACCGCTCGGACGACGGCGTGCCGAACTTCGACTTCCGCATCGTCGCGCCGGAGCCCGGGGTCGTGCGCTCCAAGATCGGCTTTTCCGTCAACGTCGAGCACGACCTGACCTTCGCCGACGAAGCCGACCTCGTGGTGTTCTGCCCCGTGCCCCGCTCGACCTGGGGTCGTATCGACGAGCGTCTGACCGATCTCGCCCGCGCCGCGGTCGACCGGGGGGCCTGGGTCATGAGCGTGTGCAGCGGATCGTTCATCCTCGCGGCGGCCGGGGTGCTCGACGGGCGCCGTGCCACGACCCACTGGATGTACGCGCACACCATGGCCGAGATGTACCCGCGGATCGACATCGACCCCGACGTGCTGTTCGTGCAGGACGACCGCATCATCACCAGTGCCGGGACGGCCGCGGGCATCGACGCGTGCCTGCACCTGCTGCGCCAGGAGCTCGGGGCCGAGATCACCAACCGCATCGCCCGCCGCATGGTCGTGCCGCCGCAGCGCGACGGCGGTCAGGCGCAGTTCATCGACCGCCCCATCCCGGTGGCGCCGTCGGACTCCCTCGCCGCGGTCGCCGACTGGGCTGTGGAGAACCTGCGCGAGGAGCTCAGCGTCGACCACCTCGCCGGCCGGGCGCTCATGTCGCCCCGCACGTTCGCGCGGCGCTTCAAGGCCGAGTACGGCGCGACACCCGCCGCGTGGCTCGCCCGGCAGCGCATCATCCACGCGCAGCGTCTGCTGGAGCGCACCGACCTGCCCCTCGAGCACATCGCCGGCGAGTGCGGCTTCGGCTCGGCGGCCGTGCTGCGGCAGAACTTCGCCAGGGTGCTCGGCGTGACGCCCACGGCCTATCGGGCGCGGTTCTCCTGCGCGGACGACGCGGTGCCCGCGGCCTGAGTCGCGGGCGCGCCGGGTCGGTGCCGGGCAGTGCGGGGTGGATAACGGGCCGGGGGAGGCGCGGGAAGGCGCGGTTTCGATCCGGAAGGCCAGGGCGCCGTGGGTCAGGGCGCCGCGGGTCAGGCGGTCCAGTGCGCGGGGGACGGGAGGGTGACGTCGCGCACCTCGACCCCCGCGGGGGTGACCGCGGCCACGGCGTACAGCAGCGACTGCGTCGGATACCCGTGCGGACGGTTGTCGCGGATGATCGCGCGGTCGTCCTCGGGTGACAGCTCCGCGGAGGCCCCGAGCAGCGCCGTCCACTCCGCGACCCAGTCGGCGCTCGCCGCGGCGGGCCCGAGGGCGCGGAACTCCGGCAGCCACGCGGTGATGCGCGGCGTCTGCTCGTCGTCGAGGTCGTCGTGCGCGATCATGTGGGTTCCGGGCGTCACCGGGGTCTCGCGCATCGTCGCGCCGTCCCACGACACCACCCGCGCGCCGTCGGGCCCGACCTCGAGCAGGTTGAACCCGTGCATGCGGGGGAGGCCCTGCGGCGAACGGCCCGACACCGATTCGAGCGGCAGCGATCCGCGCGATGCCGCGGGGCCGGGGAGGTCGTTCACGTCGGCACGGTTGAGCAGCACCGCGAGGCGGCGCTCCTGCGGGTTCACCGCGAGCCAGGCCCCGCCCGCCCGGCGGTCGCGGATGCCGATCACCCCCGGATACTGCTCCGGCCACCACGGGCCGAGTGCGTCCCACTCGCGGTGGGGATCCTCGTCTCGCACGGCCAGGAGCCGTGCCGAACCGGCAGCCTCGACATCGATCACGACCGTGCACACCCTCCCGAGTCTAGGTCGCCCGCGCGCGCCGGGGCCCTCCCGGCGCGGCGTCGACGACGTGCGCGGGACCGGCGTGCCCGGCCCCTCTGCGATCCTGCAGGCCCGGGCGGGGGCGGGCTGGGGCAGAATCGAGACGTGAACATCGTGGTGGGGGTCACGGGCGGCATCGCCGCCTACAAGACGGTGCACCTGGTGCGCCTGCTGACGAAGGCGGGTCACGACGTGACGGTGGTGCCCACGGCGGACGCCCTGCGTTTCGTGGGGCTGCCGACGTGGGAGGCGATCAGCAGGCACCCGGTCACCACGAGCGTGCACGACGATGTGGCGAAGGTGCGCCACGTCGCGCTCGGGCAGGCCGCGGAGCTCGTGGTGGTGGCGCCCGCGACCGCCAACACGCTCGCGAAGATGGCCGCCGGGCTGGCCGACGACCTCCTGGGCACCACGCTGCTCGCGACCGAGGCGCCGGTGCTGGTGGCCCCGGCGATGCACGCGGAGATGTGGCGGCACCCCGCCACGCAGGCGAACATGGGAACGCTCCGTGAACGCGGCGTGCACGTGGTCGGTCCGGCCGACGGCGAGCTGGCGGGTGGCGACAGCGGTCCGGGGCGGATGGCGGAGCCGGAGGAGGTGTTCGCGGCGGCGCAGACCCTCCTCACGCCCGGCGACCTCGCCGGCGTCCGGGTGGTGGTGTCGGCGGGTGGCACGCGCGAGCCGATCGATCCGGTGCGCTTCCTCGGCAACCGTTCCAGCGGGCGGCAGGGGGTCGCCCTGGCCGCCGAAGCCGCCGCCCGCGGCGCCGAGGTGACCCTGGTGGCGGCGAACGTGGCGGGCGACGTGCGTGAGGCCGCGCGGCATCCGGGCATCCGGGTGGTCACGGTCGGCACGGCCGCGGAGCTGTCCGCCGCGATGGCCGAGGCGGCCGCGGACGCTCAGGTCGTGGTCATGGCGGCGGCGGTGGCCGACTACCGCCCGGTCGAGGTGTCGGCGCGCAAGCTCACGAAGGACACCGGGGGCGTGCCGCCGATCGAGCTCGTGGAGAACGAGGACATCGTCGCCGGGCTCGCGGCCGCTCGGCGCGCGGGGCAGCTCGTGATCGCGTTCGCCGCGGAGACGCCGGAGGACGAGGCCGAGATGCTCGACCGTGCCCGCGCGAAGCAGCAGCGCAAGGGCGTCGACCTGCTGGTGGTGAACGAGGTCGGCTGGGACCGCGGCTTCGAGCGCGCGGAGAACACCGTGCACATCCTCGGTCCTGGCGGTACCGCGGCCGGCACCGCGTCGGGGTCGAAGCGCGAGGTCGCCGCCGCGGTCTGGGATGCCATCGTCCGGGAGAGGTGACGACGGGCTGGAGGCACGACCCCCGGAATGGTAAACTTGAGTCAACACGGCTCAACTTTTTATCCCGTCCCCGGACTTCGGCGGCGGGGCCGACCAGAAGGAGTACCTCCAGGAGGAGCGCATGACCACCCCGCAGACCGGATCCCCGAACCAGGAACAGCAGTCCGCCCTCGAGCAGTTCGGCATCAACCTGACCGACCGCGCCCGCGAGGGCAAGCTCGACCCCGTCATCGGACGGGACAGCGAGATCCGACGCGTCAGCCAGGTCCTCACGCGTCGCACCAAGAACAACCCGGTGCTGATCGGCGAGCCCGGCGTCGGCAAGACGGCCGTCGTCGAAGGGCTCGCGCAGCGCATCGTCGCGGGCGACGTGGCCGAGTCGCTGAAGGACAAGGAGCTCGTCACCCTCGACATCTCCGCCCTCGTGGCCGGTGCCATGTACCGCGGGCAGTTCGAGGAGCGGCTGAAGCAGGTGCTCAAGGAGATCACCGAATCGGACGGGCGGGTCATCACCTTCATCGACGAGCTGCACGTGCTCATGGGCGCGGGCGGCGGGGAGGGCTCCGTCGCGGCCTCCAACATGCTCAAGCCGATGCTGGCCCGCGGTGAGCTGCGGCTCATCGGCGCGACCACGCTCAACGAGTACCGCGAGTTCATCGAAAAGGACGCGGCCCTGGAGCGCCGGTTCCAGCAGGTGTACGTGGGAGAGCCCTCGGTTGAGGACACGATCGCGATCCTCCGCGGCCTCAAGGGTCGCTACGAGGCGCACCACGGGGTGACGATCTCGGACAGCGCCCTCGTGGCGGCCGCCGCCCTGTCCAACCGGTACCTGCCCGCTCGGCAGCTCCCGGACAAGGCCATCGACCTGATCGACGAGTCGATGTCGCGGCTCAAGATGGAGATCGACTCCTCCCCGGTCGAGATCGACCAGCTCAAGCGTCAGGTCGACCGGCTCAAGCTCGAGGAGCTGGCCCTCAAGCGCGAGAAGGATGCCGCCTCGAAGGAGCGCCTCGGGGCGCTGCGCGAGCACCTGGTCGAGCTGGAGAAGGAGCTCGCCGGCCTCGAGGCCCGCTGGGCGCGCGAGCGTCAGGGGCTCAACCGGGTCGGCGAGCTGAAGAAGCAGCTCGACGACGCCGTCACCCAGCGCGACCTCGCGATGCGCAACGCCGACTACACGAAGGCGTCCAAGCTCGAGTACGAGACCATCAAGCGGCTGGAGCGCGAGATCGCCGAAGCGGAGCAGGCGGAGGCGACCACCTCGACCGAGCCGCGCATGGTGAACGAGCAGGTCACCGAGGAGGACATCGCCGCGGTGATCGCCGCCTGGACGGGCATCCCCGTCGGGCGTCTGCTCCAGGGCGAGAGCGAGAAGCTGCTGCACCTGGAGAACGAGCTCGGCAAGCGGCTGATCGGCCAGAAGGACGCCGTGAAGGCCGTGTCCGACGCGGTGCGCCGCTCCCGTGCGGGCATCAGCGACCCCGGTCGTCCGACCGGATCGTTCCTGTTCCTCGGGCCGACCGGTGTCGGAAAGACCGAGCTGGCCAAGGCGCTCGCCGCGTTCCTCTTCGACGACGAGCACGCCATGGTGCGCATCGACATGTCGGAGTACGGCGAGAAGCACTCGGTCTCCCGGCTCGTGGGCGCCCCTCCCGGGTACGTCGGCTACGAGCAGGGCGGCCAGCTCACCGAGGCCGTGCGGCGGCGCCCGTACAGCGTGGTGCTGCTCGACGAGGTGGAGAAGGCGCACCCCGAGGTGTTCGACGTGCTGCTGCAGGTGCTCGACGACGGCCGCCTGACCGACGGCCAGGGTCGCACGGTCGACTTCTCGAACGTGATCCTGATCCTCACCTCGAACCTCGGCTCGCCGATCCTCATCGACCCCGTGCTCTCGCCCGACGAGAAGCGCGAGCAGGTGATGGCGCTGGTGCGGCAGGCGTTCCGCCCGGAGTTCCTCAACCGGCTCGACGACATCGTGATGTTCAGCGCGCTGAGCGAGGACGACCTCGCGCAGATTGTGGAGCTGTCGGTCGACCAGCTGCACGACCGGCTCAAGGACCGCCGGCTCACGCTCGCCGTCACCCCGGACGCGCGGGCGTGGCTCGCCGAACGCGGCTACGACCCGATGTTCGGTGCGCGGCCGCTGCGCCGGCTCATCCAGACCGAGGTGCAGAACAAGCTGGCCACGGCGCTGCTCTCCGGTGGCGTGCGCGACGGCGACACCGTCCGCGTGGACGTGGCGGCCGACGGCTCGGGACTCGTGCTCACGTCGACGACCCCCGAGCCCGAGCCCGCGGAGGACGACGACGACGTGATCGAGGCCGAGCTGCTCGACGACTGAGACTCCGTCACCACACGAGAGCCCCGTCCCGGAAACCCGGGGCGGGGCTCTTCGCCGTCAGTCCGACGGCCTGCTGCGGAGGCCGCCGAGGGCGTCGCGCTCCAGCTCCCGGCCGATCAGCGAGTGCCGGCGGGAGTAGGCGAAGTAGATCACCAGGCCCAGCGCGAGCCAGATCGCGAACCGCACCCAGGTCTCGGTGCTGAGGTTCAGCATCAGCCAGAAGCAGGCGATCGCGGAGATCCACGGGAGCCAGGGCGACAGCGGCACCGTGAACGGCCGCTCCAGGTCGGGGCGGCTCTTGCGCAGGATCGGCACCCCGATGCTCACGAGCACGAACGCCGAGAGGGTGCCGATGTTGATCATGTCGCCCAGCACCTGCACGTCGGTGAATCCGGCGATGATCGCGATCACCACCCCGACGATCAGCTGGATGCGGATGGGGGTGCCGCGCTTGGCGTCGGTCACGCTGAGCGAGCGGGGCAGCAGGCCGTCACGGCTCATCGCGAAGACCACGCGCGCCAGACCCATGAGCAGCACCATGACCACCGTGGTGAGCCCCACGAGGCTGCCGATCGCGATCACCTGCGCCGCCCACGTCGCCCCGACCAGCTCGAACGCACTGGACAGCGACGGCTCGTCGAGCTTGGCCAGCTCGGTGTACGACACCATCCCGGTGATGACGATCGCGACCAGCACGTAGAGCACGGTCACGATCACGAGCCCGAGGATGATGCCACGCGGCACGGTGCGCTTGGGGTCCTTGGTCTCCTCGGCGCTGGTGGCGACGACGTCGAACCCGATGAACGCGAAGAACACCAGGGCCGCGCCGCTGAGGATCCCGAACACGCCGTAGATCGACGGGTCGGCGCCGGTCATGAAGGAGAACAGCGACTGCGTCCAGGCGCTCTCCGAGGCGACGCCCTCCTGCGCCGGCGGCACGAACGGGGTGTAGTTGGCGCCGTTGATGAAGAACAGCCCCACGACGATGACGAACAGCACGATCGCGACCTTGATGACCGTGAACACGCTGTTGACGCGGCTGGACAGCCGCGTGCCGAGCGCGAGCAGCACGGTGAAGATGGCCACGATCACGACGGGACCCCAGTCGAAGCTGAGCGGGCCGAGCTGCAGCGTCATCGGGATCTGCAGGTCGAACAGCGACACGGCGTCGCCCAGGTAGACGCCCCAGTACTTGGCGATCACCGCGGAGGCCATCAGCATCTCGAGGATGAGATCCCAGCCGATGATCCAGGCCAGGAACTCGCCCAACGTCGAGTACGTGAACGTGTATGCGGACCCGGCCACCGGGATGGAGGAGGCGAACTCCGCGTAGCAGAGGATCGCGAGACCGCAGACGGCCGCCGCGATGATGAACGAGATGATGACGGCCGGGCCCGCGTGTCGCGCGGAGGCCTCGGCGCCGACGGAGAAGATGCCGGCGCCGACCGCGACCGCGACACCCATGACGGCGAGATCCCACACGCCGAGGGATCGCTTCAGCGATCTCTGCTCGTCGTGGGTCTCGGCGATCGACTGCTCGACGGACTTGACCCTGCGCTGGAATGCCATGCCGACGATTGTAGGTGCGGGGGGTCGTGCCGCACCCCTCACAAAAGGCCGCCCGATACGGCGAGGCCCGGCCCCGTGCGGGGACCGGGCCTTGTCGCGGCGGAGCGCCGGCGTGCGCGCGACTCAGGCGCTGAGGAGCACGGTCTCCGCGATCGGGCGACGCACGCGCGGGGCGACCTCGCGCTCCTGCAGCGGCTCCGGCAGCGCAGCGATGTCGCCCAGCTCGCCGAGCGCGATGACGGTGGTGGGGGTGAAGCGCGGCTCCAGGTCGGCGAACTCGCGCACGACCTCCGGGTCGAAGCCGCTCATCTGGTGCACGACGAGGCCGTCATGGTGCGCCTGCACGGAGAGGTGGGCCACGGCCTGGCCGAGGTCGTACAGGGCGTGGGTGAGCGGCGTGCCGTCGGCGGTCTCGGTCTCGGCGATCGCGACGATCAGCGCCGCGGCGTTGCCGGCCCACGCCTGGTTGAAGCCCATCAGCGCGTCGACGATCTGCGCGTGGAGTGCGGTGCCGCGACGGGCGACCAGGAAGCGCCAGGGCTGGGTGTTGTTGGCGGAGGGGCTCCAGCGGGCGGCCTCCAGGGCGGTGGCGAGCTTGTCCTCGTCGATCGCGTTCTGCGCGTCGTAGGCGCGGGGGCTCCAGCGGCCGGCGAGGACGTCGAGGACGGGGTGCTCGGTCGGGGCGGTGCGGTCGATGACGGGAGTGCTCACGGAAGTGCCTTTCGGACGGTGGGATGGATCGGACGCCGTCGTCCGGGCTACTCCCCACCCAACTCATACATGCGCATGCATATTCCCGCGCGTCAGCGGCGGATGCTCAGCGGCCGAGCGCCCACCGGGCCCGGCGCCGCACCACGCCCGCGAGTCGCCGCGCCCGCACGCCCATCGGCTGCTCCCGTGCGGCCGTCAGCAGCTTCGCGTCGTACGCGGCCCGGAGTTCGCGCGCCCACCGCCGGGTGATCGCCCGGTCGGAGAACTCGGCCGCCCTGGCCCGCGCCTTCCTCCGCATGCCCTCGACCCGCCCGGGCGGCATCGCGGCGAGCCCCGCGATCCGCCGGGCGAGCCCGTCCACGTCGCCCTCGGGGAGCAGGAAGCCGTTCACGCCATCGCGGATCATGTCGGCCGGGCCGTAGCGGATGTCGTAGGCGAGCGGGATGCACCCGGCCGCCATGCTCTCCACGAGCACGAGGGGCAGCCCCTCCGACGTCGACGTGAGCAGGCTGAACCCGGCGGTCGCGAACTCCTCCCGTGCGTGCGGGTCGAAGCCGCGCAACCGGATCCAGTCCTCGGCGCCGAGATCGCGGATGCGCGCGGCCAGCTTCGGCTCGTCCGGGCCCTCGCCGATGACGTCGGCCTCGATCCGGGCGTCCGCGGTGTGGGCCTTCGCGAGCGCCTCGATCGCGTGGCCCAGGCGCTTGCGCTTGTCCAGCGACGCGACCACCACGCCGCGGGTGGCCGGACGGGCGGCGGAGACCGCGGGCGGCAGCGTCACCTCGTTCGGGATCGTGCGCACGCGCGCGTGCACGCCCAGGGCCGCCAGGTCTTCCACGAGGTCGCTGCGCTGCCGCTCGGTCAGCACCACGATCTCGTCGAAGTCTCCCGCGCGTCGCAGGACGCCCTCCCGCGAGGCGCGGAGCGTCCGCGGGCGTCCGGCCACCCGGTGCGAGGCGTGCACGACGTGCAGGGTCGTCACGTGGTCACGGCGGTATCCCGCGACCGGTCGCGCGGCGGTCTTCGAGTCGACCAGCAGGAAGCTCGCGCGCCCCGCCGTCAGGCGGTCGAACCACCAGCGGTACAGCCCCCAGGTGGTGCGCCA
This sequence comes from Microbacterium sp. PF5, assembly GCF_004794315.1. Lineage (NCBI taxonomy): Bacteria > Bacillati > Actinomycetota > Actinomycetes > Micrococcales > Microbacteriaceae > Microbacterium > Microbacterium sp. PF5. The sequence continues at coordinate 37,456 of NZ_SSDQ01000174.1, forward strand.
GGAGCGCAGCGGGGTCCCGTCGACGCCGTAGACGACCACGCGCCGCTCCGCCCCCTCGCGCTCGGTCGCCAGGAGGGAGCCGTCGCGGCGGAACCGGTCGACCGACAGGTGTCCGTCCCCGTCTCGGCGTGCGCGGCTGAGCACCACGCCGTCGTGCTCGCGCACGGTGTCGTCGTCTTCCGGGGCCAGCAGCGGCGGCAGCGTCGGGATGACGCCCCGGGGTGCGGGCGGGGTGGCGCGCAGCTCGTCCCACAGGTTGCGGATGCGCAGCCCGTCGATCAGCTCGCCCTTCGCCCGCAGCCGCTCCGAGAGCTCGGGGTAGTCGGGGCCGTCGTCGAGCGTCAGCAGGTCGACGTCGACGCCCCCGATCCGGCGGAACGAGCGGGACCGGCGCAGCATCGCGCTCGTCATCCCCCCGTACTGCTCCGTGATGCCCCAGGTGAGGGCGAAGTGCCGGGCGGCCGGGAGGCGGGGAGGGAAGAGCGACATCTTGCCGAGGATAGCCCGGGGCTCTCCGGGGCGCGTCCTCCTCGCGGATGACCGGGCGGATCAGTCGAGGAGGTTGTGCGAGGCGGCGTCGGCGAGGGCGGCCCGCACGGCGCGGATCGACGGGGCGGCGGCCGACACCCGTCGCGCGGAGGAGAAGATCTCGCGGCGCGGGGAGCGCGGCAGCGGGGAGAGGTCGACGGTCGGGGTGTCGCCCGCCCACACCAGCTCGGGGAGCAGCCCGACGGCCAGCCCGGCGTGGATCAGGCGGATGTGCGCCGTGAGGTCGGCGAGCTCGAAGCGCACGTCCGGTTCGAACCCCGCGGTGCGGCACAGCTGCTCGGCCCAGGCGCGCGAGGCGGTGCCCGCCGGCTCCAGCACCCAGGGGGCCGTGCTGGTCGACCGGAGCGTCGTCGCGGGGTCGCCGTGCGCGGGGGAACCGGGGCGCCGGGCGAGCGCGATCGCGTCGTGCGCGAGCGCCACCCGGTCGAGATCGGCGTGGATCGGACGGCTGTGCCCGGGATACTGCTCGGCGAGGATGAGGTCGTCCTCCCGGCCGGAGACCGCGTCGAGGGCGGACTCCGGGTCGCGCTCGGTCACCTCGACCCGGAGGGCGGGGTGACGTTCCGCGAGCGCGGCGAGAGCGCGGGGCAGGAGCGAGTGGGCGGTGGACTGGAACACGGCCAGACGCACGGTCCCCGTCACCTCGGTGAGCGATTCCGCGACCGCGACCCTGGCGTGCTCGAGCTGGTCGAGGATGCCGATCGCCTCGGTCACCAGCACGGTGCCCTGCGGGGTGAGCTGCACGCCGCGCCCCACCCGGCGCAGCAGGGGGACGCCCACGTCGCGCTCGAGGGCCGCGAGCTGCTGCGACACCGAGGCCTTGCTGTAGGACAGTGCGTCGGCGACCGCGGAGAGCGTGCCACGACGCGACAGCTCCACGAGCATGCGCAGGCGGGTGATGTCGAGCACGGGGCCTCGCGTCCGTTAAGTCTGAGTGAACAGAATCCACTCGAATCGGTTGATAGACGGAGCCTACCGAGCGGCTGGACAATGATCCAGCCGCACACGTCACCCGGGTGTGCGCTGCCGAGGAAGGTAACCCCGCCCATGACCGTCATCGACGACACCACGCCCCGCACGGAAGAGGTCGCCGCACTCGTGCAGCGCTGGCTCGCCGAGAGCGAGACCCACCCCGTCGAGCCCGCCGCTCAGCGCCTCTCCGAGGTGCTCAAAGACCCGAACGGTCTCGACTTCACGGTCGGCTTCGTCGACGGCGTCATGCGTCCGGAAGACCTCCGCGTCGCCGGCCGCAAGCTCGCCGAGCTCAGCGACATCACCCCCACGCTGCTGCCCGGCTACCTGCGTGCCGCGATCAAGGCCGGCGGCTTCTGGGCGCCCAAGCTCCCCGGCGTCGTCGTCCCCATCTCGCGTCGCGTGCTGCGGGCGATGGTGGGCCACCTCGTGCTCGACGCCACCCCGTCGAAGCTCGGGCCCGCGATCGCGAAGCTGCGCAAGACCGGCAACCGCCTGAACCTCAACCTGCTCGGCGAGGCCGTGCTGGGCGAGCGCGAGGCCGGCCGCCGCCTGCAGGGCACGTACGACTTCCTCGCCCGCCCCGACGTCGACTACGTGTCGATCAAGGTGTCGAGCGTCGTCAGCCAGCTGTCGATGTGGTCATTCGACGAGGCCGTCGCCGACGTGGTCGAGAAGCTCACGCCGCTCTACCGGCTCGCCGCGAAGGCGGAGGCTGCGGGCAAGGCCAAGTTCATCAACCTCGACATGGAGGAGTACCGTGACCTCGACCTGACGATCGCGGCCTTCACGAGCATCCTCGACCAGCCCGGGCTGGAGGACCTCGAGGCCGGCATCGTGCTGCAGGCCTACCTGCCCGACGCGCTCGGTGCCATGCAGCGCCTGCAGGAGTGGGCCACCGCCCGCCGGGCCAAGGGCGGGGCGCCCATCAAGGTCCGCGTCGTCAAGGGCGCCAACCTCGCGATGGAAGAGGTCGACGCGACCGTGCACGGGTGGCCGCTCGCGCCCTACGGCACCAAGCAGGACTCCGACACGAACTACAAGCGCGTGCTCGACTGGGCCATGACCCCCGAGCGCCTCGACGCGGTGCGCATCGGCGTCGCCGGACACAACCTGTTCGACATCGCCTACACCTGGCTCCTCGCGAAGGCGCGCGGCGTGACCGACGCGGTCGAGTACGAGATGCTGCTGGGCATGGCGACCGGTCAGGCCGAGGCCGTGCGCAAGGACGTCGGCCGCCTGCTGCTCTACACGCCGGTCGTGAACCCCGCCGAGTTCGACGTCGCGATCGCCTACCTCGTGCGCCGCCTGGAGGAGAATGCGAGCCCGGAGAACTTCATGTCGGCCGTGTTCGAACTCGCGTCGAACCCGACCCTGCTCACGCGCGAGCGCGAGCGGTTCGAGCGCTCCCTCGCCGCCCTCGCCGCCGACGCCGGGCTGCCGGAGTCGCAGCGGGTTCCGGCACCGCACCGCACGCAGAACCGGGCGGACGAGCGCCCCGCCGGCGTGACCGAGGGCTTCGCGAACCAGCCGGACAGCGACCCCGCGCTCGCCGCGAACCGCGCCTGGGGTCGCGACATCCTGCGCCGCTCCGTCTCCACGACGCTGGGGCGTGACGCGATCGCCGCCGCCCGCATCGAGACCGAGGCCGAGCTCGACGCGGTCTTCACCGCCGCGACCGCCGCCGCCGAGCGGTGGGCGGCGCTGCCTGCCGCCGAGCGTGCCGCCGTGCTGCATCGCGCGGGCGACGAGCTCGCCGCGCGCCGGGGACAGCTCATCGAGATCATGGCCAACGAGGCGGGCAAGACCATCGCCGAGGCCGACCCCGAGGTGAGCGAGGCCATCGACTTCGCCCACTACTACGCCGAGCGCGCGAAGGACCTGGACGCCGTGACGGGCGCGGAGTTCGTGCCGTCGAAGGTCACCGTGGTCACGCCGCCCTGGAACTTCCCCGTCGCGATCCCCGCGGGCGGTGTGCTGGCCGGCCTCGCGTCGGGCTCCGGTGTGATCATCAAGCCCGCCAAGCTCACGCAGCGCTGCGGTGCCGTGATGGTGGAGGCGCTGTGGGCCGCTGGTGTGCCGCGCGACCTCCTCGCCCTCGTCGACCTGGCCTCGCGCGACCTCGGCACCCGCCTGGTCGCCAGCCCGCAGGTCGACCGGGTCATCCTCACCGGCGCCTACGAGACCGCGCAGCTGTTCCGCTCGTTCCGGGCCGACCTGCCGCTGCTCGCCGAGACCAGCGGCAAGAACGCGATCATCGTCACGCCCTCCGCCGACCTCGACCTGGCCGCCGCCGACGTCGCCCGCAGCGCCTTCGGCCACGCGGGACAGAAGTGCTCCGCCGCCTCCCTCGCGATCCTCGTGGGCTCGGTCGCGGACTCGAAGCGGTTCGAGCGGCAGCTCGTCGACGCCGTGACCTCGATGCGCGTGGGGCTCCCCGACGACCCCGCCACGCAGATGGGCCCGATCATCGAACCCGCGAACGGCAAGCTGCTCACAGCGCTCACCACGCTCGACAAGGGCGAGCGCTGGCTGGTCGAGCCCCGCAAGCTCGACGACGAGGGGAAGCAGTGGACCCCCGGCGTGAAGACCGGTGTGCGCGAGGGCTCGTACTTCCACCTCACGGAGTTCTTCGGCCCCGTGCTCGGCATCATGCACGCGAAGGACCTCGACGAGGCCATCCGCCTGCAGAACGCCGTGGACTACGGCCTCACCGCCGGCCTGCACTCGCTCGACTCCGCCGAGGTCGCCACCTGGCTCGACCGGGTCGAGGCGGGCAACCTGTACGTGAACCGCGGCATCACCGGCGCGATCGTGCAGCGGCAGCCGTTCGGCGGGTGGAAGCGCTCGGCCGTGGGCGCCGGCGCCAAGGCGGGCGGCCCGAACTACCTGTTCGGCCTCGGCGAGTGGCGGGCGGCCGAACTGCCCGCCGCCGCGCCCGGTGCCGCCGTGACCCC
>NZ_SSDQ01000175.1:0-20659 GCF_004794315.1 Microbacterium sp. PF5
AGGGCGCTTCAGACCTGACTTGAGGCGAAGTTCATAGATCTCGGGTTTGTGCGTGACGGGCAACGCGATCTCCGTGCTCGACGACGCCACCGTCACCGGCGGGACCACCGGCACCGGGACCACCCCGACCGCTCCGGCGACCGGCGGCGGGATCACCACCGGTGAGGGCGGCATCCTCGGCGGCACCCAGCTGGGTCTGCCCGTGACGCTTCCGATCACGATCGGCGGCAACGCCATCTCGGTCGTGGGCGAGAGCACCGTGACCGGCCCGGGCACCACGCCCGGAACCGACCCCGGAACTGACCCGGGCACGGACCCCGGTACGGACCCGGGAACCGACCCCGGAACCGACCCGGGCACGGACCCCGGCACCACCCCCGGAACGAACCCCGGCACCACTCCGGGCGCGTCCGGGATGGCCTGGGCGTCGGGCGCAGCCGTCTCCGGTGAGGCCACCGGTCTCGCCATGACCGGCGGTGCACCGTCGCCCGCGCTGTGGGCGATCGCCGCCCTGCTGCTTCTGGGAGGTGCGGGCCTGCTGCGCCGTCGCACGGCGTAGGCGCTGAGCCCCGGCGGCGCCGGTGTCCTCGGGGGAGGAGACACGGCTCCGCCGGTGCGCGGCAGCGTCCGCTCGTGCGGTGCGTCCCCCGCACCTCCTCTGCCGAGCGCGACGGCCGCGCGACACGCGGATGCCCCGTGGCGAACCGCCACGGGGCATCCGTTCACGCCTGCGCTCAGCTCGTCAGCGCGGGTATCGGCTGACTCGCGTGGGGCTGGTCGCCCAGCTCGGCCTGCAGCTCCCACAGCCGCACCTTGAGCTGCTCGCGCACCTCCGCGTAGGCGGGGTCGTGGTACACGTTCACCAGCTCGTCCGGGTCGGCCTCCAGGTCGTACAACTCCCACTCCGGCGCGAACCGGAACGGCGACGACCCGGGCAGACCCATCCCGTCGCTGTAGAAGTAGATGAGCTTGTGGGCCTCCGTGCGGATGCCGTAGTGCGCGAGCACGTGGTGGTTCTCGTCGTCGTTCTCGTAGTAGCGGTAGTAGAACGCGTCGCGCGTCGGCTCGTCCGATCCGGTCAGCTGCGGAAGGAAGCTCTTCCCCTGCATCCGCTCGTGCGCATCGACCCCGGCGGCATCCAGGAAGGTCTGCGCGAAATCGACGTTCGTCACGATCTGCTCCATCGGGGCCGCGGGCGCGATCCGCTCCGGCCACGACACGAGCAGCGGCATCCGGATCGACTCCTCGTACATGAAGCGCTTGTCGAACCACCCGTGGTCGCCGAGGAAGAAGCCCTGGTCGGAGCTGTACGTGAGGAGGGTCGAATCCCGCACGCCGTGCGCGCCGAGCCAGTCGATCACCCGCCCGACGTTGTCGTCGACCGAGGCCACGCAGCGCAAGTAGTCCTCCATGTACCGCTGGTACTTCCACAGCGCGAGCTCGTCGGGCGTCAGGTCTTGCGGCGGCTCCACCTTGAGGTCGTCCAGCGTCAGGTGCTCCGCGATGCGCATGGTGGCATGCTTCGCCGCGCTCGCCCGGCCCGCGTAGTCGTCCGTGAACGTGGACGGCACGGGGATCGGGTCGCTGTACAGGTGGGCGTGCGCCTCGTCGGGCTCCCACGCGCGGTGCGGCGCCTTGTGATGGATCAGCAGGCACCACGGCTCATCGCCCTCCAGCGACTCGAGCCACTGCAGCGACAGGTCGGTGATGATGTCGGTCGCGTAACCCTTCTCGATGTGCACGCCGTCGGCGGTGAGGATCTGCGGATCGAAGTACTCGCCCTGATCGCGCAGCACCGCCCAGTAGTCGAAGCCCTGCGGATCATGGCCGGGCCCCTCCCCCATGTGCCACTTGCCGACGATGGCCGTGCGGTAGCCCGCCTCCTTGAGCTGCGACACGAACGTCGGCTGGCTCGCGTCGATGGGGGTCACCAGGGTCGAGACGCCGTTGACATGGCTGTACGTGCCGGTCAGGATGCTGGCGCGGCTCGGGGTGCACAGCGAGTTCGTGCAGTAGCAGTGATCGACGCGACGACCGGACTGCGCGATCTCGTCGATGCGCGGGGTCGTGTTCACCACCGACCCGTAGGCGCCGATCGCATGCGTGGCGTGGTCGTCGGTGAGGATCATGAGGATGTTCGGTCGCCGGGCGGTCATCGTGCTTCTCTCTCTGCGGGGCGGTGGTACGCGTCGGTGACGATCTCGGCGGGAGGGGCCGTGAGCCCGGAGAGGTCGATGGGCTCCCAGCGACCGGTCGTCATGGAGCGATAGGCCGCGTCGATCACCGCGTTGTCGATGACGCCGTCGGCCAGGGTCTGCCGCGGCGCGACACCCGCGCGGAAGCTCTCGATGAAGTGCGCGAACTGGCCGTGGTAGCCGTACGTGCGCGGCTCGTCGAGCACGGGCCGCAGCCAGCCGCGGGTCGAGCCGGCCTTCTCCCCCACGTAACCGAGCTCCTGTCCCGCGAACGCCGCGAGGGCACCGGGGCCGGTCTCGTCCACGCCGAGCCAGCCGTCCGAGCCGTGGATCTCGCGCCGGTTGTCCAGCCCGGGGCGATGCGTCCAGCCGGCCTCGACCTGGGCGACACGACCGTCGTCGAATCGCACGAGCAGGACCGCGTTGTCCTCGGAGTCCACGTCGTCGCGGTCGAGCCGGTCCCCCCACGCGAAGGCCTCCACGGGGGTCGCGCCCTCCAGGAACCAGCGCCCGACGGCGACACCGTGGCAGCCGAGACCGCGCAGCGGCCCTCCGCCCATGCGCGCGATCTCCCTGGCGTGCTTGTGCGGGCTGCCGTGGGCCTCGCGGGCGCGCACGGTGAGCACCCGACCGATGCCGCCCGCGTCGACCATCGCCTTGGCGTGCATGACCGCGGGCGAGAAGACCGCGGTCTCCGCATAGCCGTGCCACACGCCCGCGGCGGTGACGGCGGCGAGGCACGCCGCGGCCTCCGAGCCGCTGCGCCCGAGCGGCTTGGTGCAGATCACGGCCTTGCCCGCGGCGGCCGCCGCCGTCACCGCGTCGAGGTGCGCGTCCTGCGGCACGGCCACGACCACGATGTCGACATTGGCCCGGGCGGCCAGCTCCTCGACGCTGGCGACGACGTCGCGCACGCCGAACCGGTCGGCGAGCTCTCTGCCCCGTTCGGGCGAGCGCGCGGCGAGGGCGACGACCTCGTGGTCGCGCACCTCCGCCAGGGCCCGGAGGTAGAACTCGGCGACGAAACCGGAGCCGACGATGCCCAGCCCGACGGGACCGGTCACGAGCGGTCCTTCATGGCGGCGGCGAACAGCTCGGTGTTGACGAACGACGCCGGATCGGTCATGTCCTCCATGCGACCGGACTGGACGAACACCCGCATGATCGACTCGTACTGCTCGAACGTGGTGCCGTCCTCGTTGTTCGCGAGGATCTCGTCGGACGGCGTCCACCCGGAGATGCTCGCCTGCTGCGTCAGCTGGTCGACCGGGGCACCGGACGCGGCGGAGGCCCACTCGACGACCTGCTCCGTGTCGTCGATGCGGTAGTCGTTCACCTCGGCGTACACCTCGAGGAAGCGCTGCAGGGCGTCGGCCTTGCCGTCGACGGCCTCGTTCGACGCGACCCACGACCCGAGGAACGACGTCTCCGGGAACGAGGCGTTGTCGGCCACCGTCACGGTGTCCGGCACGCTGTCGAGGATCTGCGCGCTCAGCGGCGAGAAGATCGCGGCGATGTCGATCTGCCCGCCGACGTAGGCGCTGACGACGCTCGGCGGGTCGAGCACCACGCGCTCGACGTCGTCGAACGTGAGCCCGGCCTCCAGGAGCGTGAGCGCGAGGATCATCTCCCCCGACCCGCCCTCGGGCACACCGACGCGCTGCCCCTTGAGGTCTTTCGGATCCTCGACGCCGCTGCCCGGGCGGGCGAGCACCACGTCGCCGAGCGAGGTCTCGCTGGGCACGATCACGGTCGCCTGTCCGGTCGCCGGAAGCCAGGTCGCCCCGGCGCCGATGTACCCGACGTCGATCTGGCCGGCCTGCATCGCCTGGATCTGGGTGGGGCCGTTCGTGAACGGCGTCAGCGTCACGTCCAGGCCGTACTTCTCCCACAGACCCAGCTCGTTCGCGGCGGCGATCACGCCGACGCCGTTGATGCTCGTGTCGATGTAGCCGACGTTCAGGGAGACCGGCTCACGGGCCTCGCCTCCGGCGTCGGACGAGGGGGCCGGTTCGGCCGAGCCCGTGCAGGCGGACAGGGCGATCGTGAGTGCGGTGACGGCCGCGGCGGCGACGGCCGCCCGACGGGTCCGGGTGGGGAAGCGCATCATCGGGTTCCTTACGTGATCGGGTGGGAGTGCGGTGGGTCGTGCGGGTGCGGATCCGCCGGGTCAGGCGGTGGTGGGTTCCGGCTGGTGGTGCACGCCGCGCCAGACGCGGGCGCGAAGGGCGGCGAACTCGGGAGACAGGCGCATCTCCTCGGTGCGCGGGTAGGCGAGCGGCACGTCGATCACCTCGGTGATCCGTCCGGGCCGCGGGCTCATCACGATCACGCGGTTGGCGAGGAACACGGCCTCGTCCACGTCGTGGGTGATGAACACGGCGGTGCGCCGCTCCTGCTGCCACGTCTCGAGCAGGTTCTCCTGCATGCTCACCCGGGTCAGCGCGTCGAGCGCGCCGAACGGCTCGTCCATCAGCAGGATCGACGGCTGCGCGGCATAGGCGCGGGCGATCGCGCAGCGCTGCTTCATGCCGCCCGAGAGCTCCTTCGGCAGCGCGCCGGCGAAGTCGCCCAGGCCCACGAGGTCGAGGTAGTGCTGGGCCACCTGCTCGCGCTCGGCCTTCTTCATGCCGCGGATCCGCAGGCCGAACTCGACGTTCTGCCGGGCCGTGAGCCACGGGAAGAGCGCATACTGCTGGAAGATCACGCCCCGGTCGGGCCCGGGCCCCGTGACCGGTCGGCCGCCCACGAGCACCTCCCCCTCGGTGGGGTCGAGGAGCCCCGCCATCAGGTTCAGCAGGGTGCTCTTGCCACAGCCGCTCGGCCCGACGAGGGTGATGAACTCCCCGTCTGCCACGTCGAGGTCGACGTCGTCGAGGCTGCGGACCGTGCCGCGGCTGGTCTCGTAGTGCTTTGAGACCCCGCGGATCGAGATCATCGCGGTCATTTCCGGACCTCCTGCCAGGCGGTGAGCTTGTTCTCGGCGAAGAGCAGGGCACGGTCCATCGCGAACCCGAGCGCGCCGATGAGGATGATGCCCACGACGATGCGCGGGGTGTCGAGGAACTGCGAGGCGGCCTGCATCATGCGGCCGAGACCGAAGGCCGCCGCGATGAGCTCCGAGGCGACGACCGTGGCCCAGGCCGCGCCGAGGGCGACGCGGGTGCCGACGAAGATGAACGGCAGCGAGGCCGGGACGACCACGCGGAGGAAGATCGTGCCGTCGCTCGCGCCGAGCACGCGAGCCGCGTTGACGAGGGTGGTGTCGACGTTGCGCACGCCCTGGAAGGTGGCGAGCACGCACGAGAGGAACGACGCGAGGAAGATGACGAAGATCTTCGCCGGCTCCCCGATGCCGAGGAACACGATCACGAGCGGGATGAGCGCGAGCGGTGGCACGGTGCGGAAGAACTGCACCCACGGCTCGAGCAGCCCGCGGCCCCAGCGATACCAGCCCATGATGAAGCCGGCGGGGACGGCGACGATCACGCCAAGGAGGAAGCCGATGACGACGCGCTGCACGCTCGCCACGGTGTTCAGCAGCAGGCTGCCGTCGAGCAGTCCCTCCCAGAAGCTCTGCACCACGGCGATCGGCGTGGGGGCGAGCGGGTTGTCGCTGACGACCGCGATGATCCACCACACCGCGATGCCGAGCACCAGGGTGGAGAGGTAGAGCAGCGTCAGCGGTTTCTCGGTGCGGACGGTCGTGCGGCGCGCTCTCGTGGCGCGCGGCACCGAGAGCGTCGTGGTCGCCGTCTCGGGTGTGGCGTCGATCATGGCTCTTTCCCTTCGTTGCGTGGGAGCCCGTTGGTGTCAGCCGACCGGGGCGGTCGGAAGGAGGGGAGGCCCGAACACGAAGGTGTCCAGGGCGATGGTGGCGGCGCCGATCATGCCCGCGTCGGCACCGAAGCGCGGCGGCTCGACGCGGATGCCGTCGCGCAGCACGGGCATGACCTGCTCCGCGAGGGCCGCCCTGACGGGTTCGATCACGACCGGGGCCAGGTCGAACAGCAGTCCGCCCAGCACGATCTGCTGCGGGTTGAGGAGGTTGACCATGCTCAGCAGCGCGGTGCTGAGGTGCCGGACGAGGTCGTCGCGCACCTCCAGTGCCCGCGGGTCGGCGGCTTCGACGGCGGCGACGAAGTCCTCAGTCCAGGTGCGGTCGTCGGGGGCGCGGTCGTCGTCGAGCAGCCCGGCGTCGATCATGCGCCGCCGGAGCACACCATCGCTGACCACGGTCTCCAGGCAGCCGCGGCCGCCGCAGGTGCAGGTGGGGCCGTCCTGCTCGACGCGCAGGTGACCGATCTCGACCGCGCCGTGCGTGCCGCCGCGGTACTCGGCGCCGCCCAGGATCAGGCCGGCGCCGACACCGGTGCGCACGTAGACGAAGGCGAGGCTCTCGAGCCCCTGGCCGGTGCCGTAGCGGGACTCGCCGGCGGCCATGGCGCGCACGTTGTGGTCGAGCACGACGTCGAGCCCGAGGGTGCGTTCGAAGTGCTCGGCGATCGGCACGTCGGTCCAGCCGAGCGTGGGGGCGGAGATGTTCACGCGGCGGCTCGCGTCGACGATGCCGGCCACGCCGACGCCGAGGCCGAGCACCTGCTCCAGCGAGATGCCCGCCGTGTCCATCACCCGCTGCAGGAGCTCGTCCGCGAGGTCGAGCACGGCCTCGGGCGCGGTGGGGACCGGGAAGCGGATCTGCTCGGACGCCACGACGCGCGAGGTGAGCTCGACCACTCCTGCCTGGAGGAACCCGGCGCCGATCTGCAGTGCGAGCACGTGGTGGGTGCCGGTGAGGGCGACGTCGGTGCTCGGGCGGCCGACCCTGGCCTCCCGGGTGGCGGGGATCTCCTCCGCCACGAGACCTGCGTCGACCAGTTCCACGACCACGTTCATCACGGCGGCGGCGCTCAGGCCCGAGGCGCGGGACAGATCGCGACGCGACAGCGGGCCGTGCGAGCGCAGCAGCTGCAGCAGCACGCGACGGTGGTGCGCGCGGATCGCCGCGGCGTCGAGCCGGACCTCGGATAGTTTTTTTTGCACGTAGCTAAATAAACAGCACGTGCGGAAATCCTGTCAAGAGCGGATCTTCTCCGCCCGCCTCAGAGGATGTCGTCGACCTCGCCGTGCGGGATGATCGCCGCCCGGTAGCGCTCCACGAGCTCGCGCCAGCCGAAGCCCTCCGTGTACTCGTGCTCGTACACCGCCTCCGTGAAGTGCCACAGCAGGTACGGATGCGCCCCGAGCCCGTACAGCGCCCCGTAGTCGCGCGCGATGAAGGCCGCCCGCTCCTGCGGCGTCAGCTCCCGGTCGTCGGCGACCGCATCCGGCCCGGCGCCGCCCGCCAGCCACCGGTCGACGAAGCCCTCGGTGTCGGCGACGTACGCGTTCACGTTGGCCGTGCTCATCTCGACCGCCCGCATGAACTTGCCGATCATGTACCTGCTCACGATGCAGACCTCCACAGGAAGAACGGGCTCGAGGCGAAACGCGACGTGGTGGCCTCCGCCAGCTCGGCCGGGCGGCCCTGCATCGCGGCGAGCGCCGTGACGATGTTCACGTACTGGTACGTAACGTTGCCGGCCGCCATGATGCGGTCGAACCGGCAGCCGGCGATCGCGGCGTCGAGGTCGCCGTCGCGCATCCACCCGACCGCCTCGGCGTCGAACGCGGGGTCGGGCGAGCCGTTGAACGTGCGCGGCCCTCCGACGTCGGTGGCCATGTGGCCCGAGGTGAGCAGCGCCACCCTGGCCCCGCCGTCCCACGACTCGACCGCGGCGCGCAGGTGATGTCCGAGGGCGGCGAACCGCGCGGCCGACGGCAGCGGCGGCAGGATGGCATTCGCGTGGATGGGCACGATCGGCAGGTCGAGCTCGGGCCGTACGTACTGCAGCGGGAGCACGAAGCTGTGGTCGAGCCGCCACTCGTGCGACACCGAGAAGTCGATCGCCTCGGGCAGCACCTCGCGTCCGGCGATCTGCGCCGCGAGCTCGGGATGCCCGGTGAGCTCGGCGTACTCCATGCCGAACGTGCGCACCTCGTTCTCGTACGTGCCGTGGTACGACGCGGCTTTGCCGACGATGAACGCGGGCGAGTTGTCGGCGAAGAACTGCCGCACATGGTCGGTGCCGAGCACGATCAGCGCGTCGACCTCGGCCTCGGCGATCGCCTCGCGGATGCGCCGGAAGTTCGCCTCGACCGCGACCAGGTCGGGCGGATACGGCTCCCGCATCGCGCGCCACAGCAGCGGGTTGTGCGGGGTCGCCGCCGCCAGCACCAGTTCAGCCACGGCCGGCTCCCTTCTCCGCGGTCACAGCCGGAACAGCTTCCGCGCGTTGTCGATCAGGATCTTGCGGCGCGACTCCTCCTTGAAGCCGAGCTCGTCGAACTCCGCCATCCACCGGTCCGCGGTCATCACGGGCCAGTCCGAGCCGAACAGCACCCGGTCGGAGATGAGCGAGTCCGCGTAGCGCACCACCTCGGGCGGCAGGTACTTCGGAGCCCAGCCGGAGAGGTCGAGGTACACGTTCGACTTGTGCCACACCATCGCCAGGTTCTCCAGGTGCCACGGCCACGCCGGGTGCGCGCTGATGATGTTCAGCTCGGGGAACTCGGCCGCGACGTCGTCGATGTAGGGCACGGGGCGGGCGTTCTCCAGCCGGTACCCTCCGCCGCCCGGGGTGCCGGCGCCCGCACCGGGGAACCCGGAGTGGAACATGACCACCAGCCCGAGCTCGGCGCAGGTCTCCCAGATCGGCCAGAACCGACGGTCGTTCGCCAGGAACCTCTGCCGCGACGGGTTCAGCTCGCCCACGCCCTTGATGCCGTACTCGTCGTGCATGCGGCGGATCTCGGCGATCGCCGCCTCGCCCTTCCACGGGTCGATGCCCGCGAAGGCCAGGAACACGTCGGGGTGGTCTCGCTGCGCCCGGCCCAGCAGGTCGTTGGGGGCGCCCTTGATCCCGCTGGTCGTCTCCGAGTCGGAGTTGACGATCACGGCCATGATCCTGCGGTCGCGGTACTGGTCGGCCTGCTCGGCGAACGACACGACCGGCCGCTCCCGTCCGAAGTGCGCGGCCATCTGCGTGTGCCGCGTGCCCATCGCCGCGATGAACTCCTCGGTCTGCGGGTGGGTGTGCACGTCGATCGCCACCAGGTCGTCGATGCCGGGCATCAGGCCGCTCCTTCGTTCAGGGTTCCGGCCGCGATGCGCAGGCCGGTCAGCTCCTCGGTGTCGGCCCCGAGCGCGGGCGCATAGACCAGCTCGGGCCGGCCGCTGCGGTGGAACCGGGTGCTCGGCACCGGCACGCGCACCGCGCCGCCCGGTCCCGCGATCTCCTCGACCAGGCCCATGCTCGCGATCTGCGGGTCGTCGAACAGGTCGCCCATCGTGTTGAGCGGGCCGTGCGGGATGTCGTGCGCGGCCAGGCGCTCCAGCCACTCGGCGCGCGGACGGGTGGCGGCGATCTCCTTGAGCACCGCGTCGAGCTCGTCGTAGTTCCGCACGCGCCCCTCCCTGGTCGCGAACCGGGGGTCGTCGGCGAGGTCGGGCCGCTCCAGCACGTCGAGCAGCCCGGTCCAGAACTTCTCCGGCACCGACATGTGGATCACGAACGCCTTGCCGTCGGAGCCGCGGCACGCGTACGCCTGGGCGCGACGCGGACGCGAGTCCGGCGACGACACCTGCCCGGTCTCCAGGAACGCGGAGGCGGACTCGGTGAGGAAGTCGAGCAGCGCACCCACCATCGACACCTCGACGTGCTCGCCCTCCCCGCTCACGTCGCGGGCGTGGAGGGCCGCGAGCACCGCCTGCACCGCCGACATCCCCGACAGCAGATCGGAGAACGCCGGGCCGAGCGGGCGGATCGTGTCGGCGGGGACGACCTGGCTGTACATGCCGCCGGTCGCGGAGATCACCGTGTCGTAGGCGGGACGCTTCGCCGAGGGTCCCGTGGGGCCGAAGCCGGTGATGGAACAGGTGATGACGCGCGGGTTGTGCGCGTGCAGGGCCTCCGGACCGAAGCCGAGCCGCTCGGCGACGCCCGGTCGGAAGTTGTCGAGCACGATGTCGGCGTCGGCGACCAGGGCGAACAGCGCCGCCAGCCCCTGCGGACTCTTCAGGTCGAGCACCACCCCGCGCTTGCCCCGGTTGTACGCGGCGAACTGCGGGCTCATGGTCGCTCGACCCTCCCACCGCCGCATCGGGTCGCCCTCCGGCGACTCGACCTTGATCACCTCGGCACCGAGGTCGGCCAGGAGCTTCGCGGCGAAGGGGCCGGAGATGTACTGGCCCAGCTCGACCACCCGGATCCCGGCGAGCGCCCCGGCGCCCGGCAGTGCAGTACTCGTCACGTCTGGTCTCCTCTTCGATACCCGTGGTCAGCGCACATCCACGATCACCTTCCCGTCGCCGGCGCGGGGGAAGTCGCGGTAGGCCGTGGCGATGTCGTCGAGCGCGTACCGGGCGCCCGCGAGCGGCGGCAGCACTCCGGCGGCGGCGAGGGCGAGGGCCTCCGCCACGTCGTCGTACCGGGCGCTCGCGGCACCCGCGAGGCGCTTGCGGCGCAGGTAGAAGTCGCGCGCGTCGATCCGCAGGTCGGGGTCGACCGAGGCCGAGCAGAACACGGCCCGTCCACCCCAGCCGAGCGCAGCGACCCCGGCGCTCAGCGTGGGGCCGTGGCCGGAGACGTCGAGCACCACGTCGAAGCCGTCCTCCGCGGCGAGGGCGTCCGCGAGGGCGGCGGGATCGGGCGCGTGCAGGAGCCGCTCGTCGCCGACCGGCGTCAGGGGCCGGCGGGAGGCGGCGACCACGCGGGCTCCCCGGGCGAGCGCGATCGCGACGGCCGCGCGACCGAGCGTTCCGCCCGCACCGGTGACGAGGATCCGCTCGTCGGCGGCGAGCGCGGCGATCCGCAGGGCGTTGAGCACGATGGGGGCGCTGTGCACCACGGCCGTGGCGTCGGCAGCGGTCAGGCCGTGGCGGTCGATCGCGTTGCGTGCGGGCACCGCGACGAACTCGGCGGCGCCGCCGTCGCGGTGCACGCCGACGACGGTCTGCGATGGGCAGTCGGCCTCGTCTCCGGCGTGGCAGCGGGGGCACGTGCCGCAGGCGATGTTGGGCTTGACGACCACGGCCTGGCCGAGGCGCTCGGGGTCGACGCCGGAGCCGACGGCGACGATCTCCCCCGCCGGGTCGATGCCGAGGATGCGCGGGAGCCGGGCGTGCGCTCCGGGGCCGACGCCGGCGATGACGTTGAGGTCGAGCTGGTTGATGCCCACGGTCTCGACGCGGATCAGCACTTCGCCCGGAGCGGCCGACGGCACCGCCGACTCCGTGACGGTCAGGCCGTCCAGGTCGTGGCTGCTCAGCACGGCGGCACGCATGGTCACCTCTTCATCGTGGGACTGTTTCGGATACTGTATCCAATTTTCATTGTGGTCGTCCAGACCCCGTTGTCAGCACGATATCGGCCGAAGCATGGACAGCCGATACCAAATTGGATACCGTATCCCAAAATCCGCGTGAGACGCCCCCCTCACGAAGGGGCGCACGCACTGCCCGAATGGAGAGTCATGCGCACGACAAGAACCAGGCTCGGCCTCGCCGTGGCCGGAGGCGCAGCAGCACTGACGCTGCTCGCCGGCTGCACCTCGCCGACACCCGCACCCGAAGGCCCGGTCGACCTCGGCGACGGGGAACCCGGCGCCGCCGAAGACACCAGCATCACGGTGGCCATCCCCTTCCCCGACGTCACGATGTACTCGATGTTCGTCCTCGGCACCGACCTCGGCTACTACGAGGAGGAGGGCCTCACCGTCGAGGTCATCACCGCCGACAACGTCACCGCCGCGGTCGCGAGCGGCAGCGCCGACATCGGCGTGGAGTCCACCGGCACCGTGATCGACGCCATCCGCGGCGGCGTGGAGATCGACCTGGTGTCGGGCCACTACTGCCGCCAGAACTTCGACTTCGCGGCCCAGTCCGACGTGGAGAGCGTCGAAGACCTCGACGGCACCTCGATCGTCCTCGCCGGAACCCCCGGCGACCCGGCCGAGTTCCAGCGGGCACAGGTGCTCGCGGAAGAGGGCTGGGACCTCGAGAGCATCAACGCCGAGGTCGTCTACCCCGGACCCGGCTCCGAATCGTGGACCGAGTTCTTCGTGAACGACCGCATCTCGCTGCAGCCCTTCTACGCCGACGACCGTGCGGCGCTCGAGGAGCACGGCGCGAACATCGTCGTGGAGTCGCTGCGCAACTGGGCCAACGACGTGCAGATCGCCGGCACGGCCTGGGTGAAGGAGAACCCGAACTCGCTCGTGCGGTTCTTGCGCGCCACACTCAAGGCCACCGACTTCATGACCGCCCCGGCACCGGGCGAGTTCCCGGAGAACGCGGAGGAGGCGCTGGACATCTACGAGGCCAACGACTTCGACGTGCAGGAGCTCCGCGACTCCGACAGCGTCTGGATCCTCGACGGCCACCTCGCCTGCCCGAACCTGTACTTCGACGCGGACGCCTGGGACACCACGATCGAGACGCAGAAGCTCGAGCCGCTGGAGTTCGACGACGCGCAGCTCGCGCACCTGTTCAAGGCGCAGGAGCTGCTCGGGCTCGACAACGAGGGACCGGCGACGCTCCCCTACCCCTGAGCCGCACGCCCCCGGACGAGGCCCCACCGTTGCGCATGGCGGTGGGGCCTCGTCGCGTCCGCGGGTCAGTAGCGATCGCGGGCCTGGAGGATCACGATCTGCTCGTCGCTCACGTAGTACACGAGGCGGTGGGTCTGGTCGATGCGGCGGGACCAGGCGCCGGAGAGCACGTGCTTCAGGGGCTCCGGCTTGCCGATGCCCTCGAACGGGTCACGGAGGACATCGGCGATCAACTGATTGATCCGTCCCAGCGCCTTCCGGTCCTGACCCTGCCAGTCGGTGTAGTCCTCCCACCCGTGCGGGTCGAAAGCGAGCCGCCTGCTCACTCGTCGATCAGGTCGTGCTGCTCGGACTCACCTCGGCGGGCGCGCTCGAGTGCCGAGAGGAGCCGCTCCGCGCCGACGGGGTTGCGCAGCAGGTAGGCCGTCTCCGTGAGCGCGTCGTAGTCGTCCTTCGACATGAGCACGGCGTTGCCGCGGCGGGACACGACCTCGACCGGAGCATGGTCGTCGTTCACCTGCTGGATGAGACCGAAGAGACTCTTCCGCGCCTCGGTTGCGGAGATCGCCGTCATCTCGTCACCTCCTGAGTGGTACAGAAAAGCGTACCACTCGGCGAGGCGAGAAGGCGGACCCGACCCCCGTGGCGCATGAGACGGGGGCCGGGAGTCGGGGGTGGCGTCAGCCGACGATCTTGCGCTCGTCGTACCAGGGCGCCAGCCTGCGGCGCAGCACCGAGATGAGGAACAGCGTCAGGTTCGCGATGATCACCATCACCACGACCATCGCGATCGCCTCGTCCATGCGGAACTGATACGCCGCGAACTCCAGCAGGTGACCGAGGCCCCCGGTGCCGCCGAGGAACTCGCCGAGCACCTCGCCCGTGAAGCCGAGGGCTGCACCGCGCTGGATGCCGGACAGGCTGTAGGGCAGCGTCGCCGGGAAGATGACCTTCCACCCCAGCCCGATGCCCTTCGCGCCGTACACGCGTGCCGCGTTCACGAGCGACGGGTTCACGGTGACCGCGCCCTCCATCGTGTTCAGCAGGATCGGGAACACCGCGAGCAGGATCACGAGGGCGATCTTCGACTCGCTGCCGAGCCCGAGGCCCAGGATGAACAGCGGAGCGAGCGCGACCTTGGGCGTGGAGTACAGCACCCACAGAAACGGGGCCACCATGAAGCGCAGCACCGGGGACCAGCCGACCGCGAGCCCCACGACCACACCCACGACGATCGCGATGGCGAGGCCGATGAGCAGGTTCGTGACGCTGAAGCCGAAGGCGCCCCAGAACTCCGGGTCGACCATGAGCCGCCCGAAGGCCACGGCGATCGCGCTGGGGGCGGGCAGGAACGCCTCGGGCACCCACTGCAACCAGGTGACCGCCGCCTCCCACACGAGCAGCACGGCGGCCACGACCGCGATCAGCAGCAGCGTCCACCTGCCCTCGCCCGCACGCACCACGCGCCGGGGCCGCACGATCCGCACGGTGCCGGTTGCCGAGACGACGCTCATCGCCTGCCCTTCCTCGTCCACGGCGCGACGCCACGTTCGATCGCGGTGACCACCTGGGTCATGCCCACGCTCCACACCACGACGAGCGCGATCGCCGCGAACGCCTGATCCGTCTGATACGTGTTGGAGGCGCGGATGATGAGCGCGCCCATGCCGCTCGACGACCCGGCGAGCTCGGCCACGACCATGCCGATCGTGGCGAGCACGACCGCCTGGCGGAGACCGGCGAACAGGAACGGGATCGTCGACGGCAGGTACACCGAGCGGTACAGCCGCAGGCGGCCCGCGCCGTACACGCGGGCGGCGCGGATGATCGACGGGTTCGTGGTGCGCATGCCGGCGGCGACGTTCAGCAGGATCGGGAAGATCGCGCTGATCGTGACGAGGAAGATGACCGGTCCGATGCCGAAGCCGAACCAGGCCTTCGCGAGCGGCTGGTATGCGATCGACGGGGTGGCGTAGATGGTCCAGGCGATCGGACCGACCACGCGGTCGACCGGGAGGGACGAGCCCATCAGCAGGCCGACCGGGATGCCCACGACCACGGCGAGCGCGAAGCCGGTCAGCCACGCCTGCGCCGAGATCCCGGCGTTCGCGGCGAGCGACCCGTTCGCGATGATCTCCCCGAAACCCTGCGCGATCGACAGCGGGGGCGGCAGGAAGACCGGGTTGATCCAGCCGAGGACTCCGACCACGAGCTGCCACAGCAGCAGGAGCACGATGACCTCGACCGCGATGACCGCGGCCTTGCCGCGCGTGCTCAGCCCCGCGAGCCAGGCGGCGACCCCGCCGCGTCCGAGGTTCGGTCCCGTCGCGAGCAGCGCGCTCATTTCGACACCGCTGCCGCCGTGGCCTCGCCCTCCAGCGCCTCCCAGAGGTGGTCGCGGAGTTCGAGGAAGCGGGGATCGTGCTGCACCGACCGCTCGGAGCGCGGCCGCTCGATCCCCGTGGTGATGATCTCCTTGATCGCGCCGGGGTGGCTCTTGAACACCACGATGCGGTCGCCCAGGAGGATCGCCTCCTCGATCGAGTGCGTGATGAACAGGACGGTCTTGCCGGTCTTCTCGATCAGCTTCTCGATCTCGTCGCGCATCACCTCGCGGGTGAGGGCGTCGACGGCGCCCAGCGGCTCATCCATCAGCAGGATGCGCGGCTCGGCGACGAACGCCCTCGCCAGACCCACGCGCTGCTGCATGCCGCCGGACAGCTCCCGCGGGTACGACGACTCGAAGCCCTTGAGGCCGACCATGTCGATGGCCTCCTGCACGCGCTCGCGCCAGTCGGCCGTGCGCAGGCCCTTCTGCATCTCGAGCCCGAACTTCACGTTGTCGAACACCGTGCGCCAGGGCAGCAGCGCGTAGTCCTGGAAGACGACGGCCCGGTCGGGTCCCGGGCCGTCGACCTCCGTGCCATCCACCAGGACGGACCCGGTGCTCGGCGCGACGAGGCCGGCGATGACGTTCATGAACGTCGTCTTGCCGCACCCCGACGGGCCGAGCACCGTGATGAACTCGCCCTCGAACACGTCGAGATCGACGTTCTCGATCGCGATCAGCTTCTTCCCCGTGCGCGCCACGTCGTAGCTCACGGAGAGTCCGGTGACCGAGATCAACGGGTCCGTGGCGGAGGGTGCGGTGTCTTTCACGTCAGTCATCGTCGACCTCTCGTCTTGTCGCCGCGCTCGGGTGCGCGGCTTATCGCAGCTTAGGAAGCACCTCGGTGCCGAGGAGCTCGATCTGCTCGAAGAACCGATCGAACTTGAACCGGAAGTCGAACACCAGGTGCTCGGTGCCGATCTCCTCGAACCGGCGGATCTGATCGACCGCCTCGTCGGGGCTGCCGACGATGAGCTGACCCTCCAGGTCTTCCACGGTCTCGAAGCTGCCGGACGGCGGCTTCACCGCGAACTTCGCCTTGTTCGCCCACGCCAGCAGGCCGGGGATGTTCACGTGCTTGAGCGCCTCCTCGCGGGTGTCCTCGATGGAGGTGGGCGGGATCACGGCGATGGTCGGCATCGGCCGGCCGTTCTCGTCGGTCATCTCGCGCATGGTCTGGATGCGCTTCTCCATCGTGGCCAGACCCGTGCGGCCGGGCATCCAGCCGTCGGCGAACTCCGCCGCGAGGCGGGCCGACCGCGGGGTCGCGCCGCAGTACCAGAACGGGATGCGACCGCCGACGGGCTTGGGCTCGATGGTGACGTTCTCGAACGAGAAAATGCCGTCGTCGTAGGTGACGTCGTTCTCGGTGAACACGCGGCGCAGGATCTCGGCGTTCGAGCGCACCATCTCCACGCGGTCCAGGTCGCCCCAGCCGATCGCCTCGAACTCGTGGTCGAACGTGCCGGCGCCGAAGCCGAGGATCAGGCGCGGGCCGAGCAGCTGGGTCATGGTGCCGGCCATCAGCGCGGTCACGAGCGGGTGCCGGAACGGGATGAGCGACCCGGTGCCGAGCTCGATCTTCTCGGTCACCGCGCCGATGGCGGTGAGCGTGGTGAGCGCGTCGTAGAACGTGCGGTTGGGCTTCTCCATCTCGCCGTGCGGCTCGAACACGAGGTGGTCGCGCACCCACACGGAGTCGAATCCGAAGCTCTCGGCGAGCTTCGACCCCTCCAGGAGCTTCTCCTTGCTCGCCTCCTCGCCGAAGTGCGGCAGCAGCAGTCCGAATTTCATGTCAGTTCCTCTCTGCGGCCAGTGCCGCCCTGTCTTCCGCCGAGGCGGCGAGCTTTCCGAAGGCGGGGTCGCCGACGACCTCGCGGTCGACGTACACGTCTTCTCCGCGCACGAGCGTGCGCTGGATGCGGGCGCTGATGGTGCGCCCGTCGTACGGGGTCCAGCCGATCTTCGACAGCACGTCGTCGTTCGTGATGGTCCACTCGTCGGCCAGGTCGGCGATCACGATGTCGGCGTCGGCGCCGATCGTGAGGGAGCCCTTGACGCCCTCCAGGCCGAACTTCGCGGCGGGGATGTGGGCGACCATGTCGATCGCACGCTGCAGGTCGAGCTCGCCCTTGTTCACGGCGTCGAGCATGAGCTCGTAGTAGTACTGGATGCCCGGGGTGCCCGTGTGCGAGCTCCACATCTTGGTCCAGCCGACCTCCTTCTCCTCGCGGGTGTGCGGGGCGTGGTCGCTGGCGGCGATGTCGATCGTGCCGTCTCGCATGCCCTCCCACACGGCGGTGCGGTTGTCGTCGGGCACCCAGTAGCTCAGGGCGTAGGGACCGAGGGTCTCCACGTCGTCCCACGTGGACAGGAACGGCGCCCAGTGGTTGACCTCGCACGTGACGTCGATGCCGTTCTGCTTGGCGCGGCGCACGGCCTCGATCGAGCGCCGGGTCTGGATGTGCGCGATGTGCACGGGGCAGCCGGAGGCCTCGGCGAGCCGCAGCACCACGTCGATCGCGGTGTCCCAGATCACGCCCTCGCGCGCGGCGTAGGCGGAGGCGTAGCCCTGCGGGGTGTTCTCGCCGCGGGCGAGGTAGGCGCCCTCGATGTAGTCCATGAGCGCCTGGTCGTGCGGGTGCACGATGAAGCGCTTCCCGGTCTGGGCGATGTGGTCCATGATCTCGAGCAGGTGCCCGTGGTCGTGGATGCCGGTTCCGGAGGGGTGCGGGTAGTCGCGGCCCGTGTCGACGACCATGTAGATCTTGTAGGCGCGGATGCCGAGGTCGCTCATGCCCGCGATCTCGGCGAACTTCGTCGGGGCGGGGTTGTGGTTCCAGTCGACGATCGACGACTCCTCGTAGCGCCGGAACACGTCGGTGAGGGTGGCGACGTCGGTCGTGGGCGGCTTGAGGTTGGGCATGCCGAACATCGTCGTGACACCGCCGGCCGCGGCCTGGAGGCTGGTCGTGTAGATGTCGTCCTTGTGCTCGTAGCCGGGCTCGCGGGTGTGCACGTGCACGTCGACCATGCCCGGCAGCACGAGCTTGCCGGTGGCGTCGATCGTGCGCGCGGCGTCGATGTCGGTGTCGGCCGCGACGATGCCGGCGACCCGGCCGTCCGCGACGAGCAGGTCGGCGACGACCGGTCCTGCGGGGGTGACGACGGTGCCGCCGGTGATCTTCAGATCGACGCTCATCGCGCGACCTCCTGTTCCTGAACGGATTCTGTCTGGATGGACTCGCCGATCGCGGGCGACGGCGTGGTCCGGTGGATGAGATGCGCGGGGCGCACGTGCGTGTCGAACCAGCCGACGATCACCGGGGTGGTCTGCTCCCAGTACGTGTCGTAGGCGGCGTAGTGCGTGGTGTGCCGCTGCATGATGAGCTGCTTGGGGCCGCGCGCCGCCTCGTACAGCGCCTCGGCGTGATCGGTCGGCGTGGTCGCATCGCCCTCGACGCCGATCACGAGCAGCGGCGTGGTCAGGCGGGCCGCGGCGTCGATGGGGCGGTAGGCGATGATGCCCTCGGCGCACGCGAGCGGCACGGCGGAGGGGATGCGGTCGTCGACGTCCGCCTTGATGGTGGTGGCGCGACGCTCGGCCGTGGGGATCATGATCTCCTCGCGGGGGTGCACGATGCGGCCCTCCCCCGTGGTGACGCGCCGGCGGCGGTCGTCGTCGAGCGACTTCTGGAAGTCGAGCCACTCGTACTCGCTGCGCATGCGGTGCAGCCAGTCCTCGCCGTCGGCCACGGGAACCTGGCTGACGGCGGCCTTGACGCGCGGATCGACGTCGGCGAGCAGCACCGCGTTGCCACCGCCGGTGCCCCCGGTGCCGAACACCCCGATGGCGTCGGCGATCACGTCGTCGCGCGTGGTGAGGTAGGTGACGGCGTTGACGAGGTCCTGCAGCTGCCAGGCGGGCGAGAGGTAGCCGCGGTCGCCGTCGGAGTCGCCGAAGCCGCGGTAGTCGATCACGAGCACCGCGAAGCCGGCCGCGACGAGGGCCTCGTGGTAGCGGACGTAGAGCTTGGCGTCCTTGAGGCCGAGCCAGCCGGGCCCCTGCACGATCGCGCGGTACGGGCCGTCATGGTCGGGGGTCCGCCAGATCGCGGAGATGCGGGAGCCCTCGCTGAAGAACGAGACGGGTGTGGTCTGCATGGATTCCTCTCGGCTGAACGCGGCGTCGCGATCGGGCGATGTGCGCCGCGGCGGTGGGGCTTCTTCATCATGACCCATTTTGGATCCAGAATCCAGTATTGATTGGATCCAGAATCCGAGCTAGCATGACCGCATCGCGCCGACCCGATTGGCCGGCGCCGGTGGTCCCGACCTGGACTGCGACCGCGCACACACCCGCGCCTCCCCGCCCACGTCCTCCGGAGAACCATGACCCCCACCGCCCGCGCGCTCGGCGCCACCCCCGTCCTCGCCCTCCTCCTCGCCGCGGGCCTCAGCGGCTGCGCGAGCGGCCCCGCCTCCCCCGCAGCCGCCGACGCCGACCGGCCCCGTGCGACCCTCGACAACTGCGGCACCGAGGTGACCCTCGACGGACCGCCGCAGCGCATCCTCACGGTCAAGTCCTCCACCCTCGAACTCGCCCTGGCCCTCGGCGCGGGCGACCGCATCATCGGCTCCGCCTTCACCGACGGCCCGCTCCCCGAGGCGCTCGCGGCGGAGGCCGACGGCATCCCCACCGTGTCGGACAAGGTGCCGTCGAAGGAGGCCGTGCTCGAGCTCGAACCCGACCTGGTGTTCGCCGGATGGGAGTCGAACTTCTCGGTCGACGGCGCCGGCGAGCGCGACGACCTGCAGCAGCTGGGCATCGCCACCTACGTCGCCCCGGCGGCGTGCAAGGCGCCCGGCTACATGCCCGACCCGCTCACGTTCGACGACGTGTTCGACGGTTTCGCGGAGGCGGGCGAGCTGCTCGGCGAGCAGAAGGCCGCGGCGGCCCTCGTCGCGGATCAGCGGACCACCCTCGACGCGATCGCCCCCGACGACCGCGGGCTCTCCGCCGTCTGGTACTCGTCGGGCACGGATCAGCCCTTCGTCGGCGCGGGCATCGGCGCACCGCAGATGATCATGGCGGCCGCGGGGCTGGAGAACGTGTTCGCCGAGGTGCACGACACCTGGACCTCGACCTCGTGGGAGCTGATCGCGGAAGCCGACCCCGACGTGATCGTGCTGGTGGACGCCGCGTGGAACACCGCCGCGTCGAAGCAGGAGCTGCTGGCGTCGAACCCGGTGACCGCCCAGCTCGACGCCGTGCGGAACGAGCGGTACGTGGTCGTGGACTTCCCGGCGACGGAGGCCGGGATCCGCAACGTCGACGCGGTGGCCGCGATCGTCGCGCGGCTCGGAGAGCTGTGAGCGTCGCGGCGGCGCCGCTGCGCACGGCGGCCCCGGCCGCGGTCGTCCG